>NZ_JAKKRY010000006.1:0-250203 GCF_025653795.1 Shewanella sp. SM73 | reverse complement strand
AAACAGAAAGCGGCAGTAGCAATTGCAAACAAATTGGCGCGGATCATCTGGGCTATGCTGTTTCATCGCAGCGAATATCGGCCTTGTTAATATGTAAAAATCGAGTATTAAACTCACCCCAAAAACACGACTACAGATAATGAAGTAACAGGTAATACCGGCCTTTGCAGATGCTGAGAGAGTACAAGGAGCATATGACTCCGAAAGGACGATAAGCAGCAAAGGCGCGGTTCTCATTAAGGCCAGAGARCAAAGATKCTCAYAAACAGGTCGGATATACGTACGCAGTATTACTTTCTGTTACTCAAAAAGTGGTTGATCTATTCGAGGTGTCCATATATGGACTGGCTGCGAGTCGACGAGCAAATGGCATGGCAAACCTATAAGTCGGGGCGGTCGAGCGGCTTGGACAACATCCGTGTTTAATTGCCAGTTCGCCATCCATGGCTCTCGTTCATAAGCTTAGAAACCCTAGGTTTCTATTCACAATGTCGTCGAGCAAATACCATGGATCGACCTTCAATAGGGGGCCTGCATTTAATAACTAAGCAATAAGTCATTTAGTGATATTAGCCTTTCTATATTTAACGCTCCTCTGTCCAACTCTTGTTAAACGAACATTACATATGCAAACTGTAGCGGCATCTTATTGTTCTAATTTGTCAGATTAGGTTTTTATGTCACTATAGGTTTTTTGCTGTGACGTTAGCATGTAAAGCAAGATGAGCTTTTAACGCCTTGAATCGCCAGCAAACAAGGATAGCGAGGCTGTTATTCCTTGGTAAAACCCGTTAGCGTCTTTATCGACAGTTTTTTACCTGCGAGATTGGGCATCAGTGACTCAAGGATGATCCTATGAATAAACGTATCGTGATTTGTGCCGATGGGACTTGGAATCGGCCCGAGAAAGATCTTAAGGTCGATTTCCCAACCAATGTGCTGCGCCTCGCGCGTGCTATCAGCCCGATAGCGGCTGATGGTAAACCCCAGCAGGTATTTTATGATTGGGGCGTGGGTTCCTATTACGATCAAGCCATTGGCGGTGCGACAGGGCGCGGTTTACATAAAAACATCATAGATGGGTATCGCTATATAGTGCAAAACTATTCCCCTGGCGATGAGATTTATCTCTTTGGCTTTAGCCGCGGTGCTTACACTGTGCGTTGCTTGTGTGGCTTGATTAATAACTGCGGCATACTTAAACGTCCCGATGCGGCGTTGATTCAACAAGCTTTCGACCACTATAAAAAAAGCAGTGCACCCTTTGCGCCTGATGGTGAAAAATCCCTCGAATTTAGAGCGAGATACAGTCATGAATCTCGGGAAATCAAGTTTGTTGGCGTGTGGGATACCGTGGGTGCTATGGGGATCCCTATCTCGTTTTTAGGCTTGTTCGAAGATAAAGACGAGTTTTACGACACTAAAATTGGCCGCAATGTGCGCGTTGCTCGTCATGCCTTAGCCATAGATGAACACCGTAGTGATTTTGAGCCGACCATTTGGCAACTACGCGACAATATGGACATGCAGCAAGTGTGGTTTGCGGGTGCCCATAGCAATATTGGCGGCAGTTATAAACCCGATAAAGACGGTTCATTGTTGTCGGATATTGCACTGTTGTGGATGATATCCGAGGCGCAGAAATTTAATTTAAGTCTAGAGCCACACTTAGCCGCGAGTGTGCATCCAAATCCGCTCGCGACCTTACATAACTCGAGACGCAGTTTTTATCGGATAAAACAGGAATATTTGCGACCACTCGACCCTGAGCAAGTCCCAGTACTTTTGCATCATTCGGTGAAGGCCCGCTGGGATCAAGATCCTCAGTATCGCCCGAAGAATCTACAAACTTATATCGAACACTATGGCTGGCCAGAGCAGCTAGTTTAACTCTATAACCCCAAGTGACCTGAAGAGACTACGCCTGCATCTTCAGGCGGTTTGGGGATAAATACTAAGGCATATCATGATTAAGCGACACTTAGCTGGACTCGTTTTTGGGCTCAGTCTGTTTCTCCCTCATAGCGTATTGGCGCAGCCCGCTAAACGCATTATTGCGCTCTCGCCCCATGCGGTGGAAATGCTTTACGCCATAGGTGCGGGCGATACGATTGTGGCCGCAACCGATTATGCGGATTATCCTGAGGCGGCAAAAAATATCCCGCGTATTGGGGGTTACTACGGCATTCAAATGGAGCGGGTGATGGAGCTTAATCCCGATCTGATTGTGGTGTGGGATTCGGGTAATAAAGCCGAAGATATCAACCAGCTTAGGACGTTAGGATTTAACCTTTATGGCAGCGATCCTAAAACCTTAGAAGGCGTCGCCAAGGAGCTTGAAGAGTTAGGCCAACTTACGGGGCATGTTGAAGAAGCAAGCAAGGCTGCGGCCGCTTATCGCGCTGAGCTTATCCGATTGCGGGTTGAAAATGCTAAAAAATCAGAACCTAAGGTATTTTATCAACTCTGGTCGACCCCCTTGATGACAGTCTCTAAAAACAGTTGGATCCAACAGATCATCAGTGTGTGCCATGGACAAAATGTGTTTTACGATGCCGCCAGTGATTATCCGCAAGTCAGTTTAGAAAACGTCTTGCTGACCTTGCCCGAAGTGATTTTGCAAAGTGAAGAAGAAGGTAATGTGAAAGGGGTTGATTGGCGCCAATGGCCAGAAATTCCTGCCGTGAAGAAACAGCATATTTATCAACTCAATGCCGATTTATTACATCGCGCGACGCCCAGAGCTTTACTCGGCGTTCAAGCCTTATGTGATGCCTTGGATAAAGCACGTTAAATAAAACGCCTGACAGATTATTCCGTCAGGCGTTTAGTCAGATGTTGCTATTTTCTAAGCGTTTAGAAAGGCGCGTTGATGTCGACCACATTAATCAGCTTGTGGTTTACAAACTCTTTCAATCCTAAATCAATCAACTCGCGGCCATAACCTGAGCGACGCACGCCACCAAAGGGTAAGTCGGCCTTGACCATAGTTGGATGATTGACAAACATCATGCCTGTGGAAACCTGCTTAGCGACCGCCAGCCCGCGTTGGGTATCGGCGGTAAACACTGAGCCACCCAATCCAAAGGGCGAGTCATTGGCAACGGCAATCGCTGCTTGCTCATCTTTCACTCTGTGGATACTGGACACAGGGCCGAAGAATTCCCAATAGTAGGCGGGGTTATCTGGCGTCAGGTTTGTCAGTATTGTTGGCTGCACAAAGGCGCCTTGCTGCGGCACTTTAGGACCCACTTCAGTCGCGGTTGCGCCGTGTTTTACGGCATCACGGATCTTCTGCTTCAACTCATCGGCTGCGCCTTGGGAAGACAGTGGCGCCAGCGTAGTGGCCGAGTCCATAGGATCGCCGGCTTTTAGCGCTTCGATCCCCTTGATATAACCCTTCATAAATTCATCGTAAATGGCTTCAACTAAGATCATCCGCTTAGATGATGTACAGACCTGTCCCGCGTTCCAGTGACGGCCAAACACAGCCCAGTCGATAGTTTTAGGCAGATCGGCATCTTCAAGTACGATAAAGGCATCTGCGCCACCCAGTTCTAGCGTGGACTTTTTCAGTGCCTTACCCGCCAGAGCGGCAATGATCGATCCCGCATCTTCTGATCCCGTGAGCGCAACACCATGCACTTTGGGCGAATTGATGATCTGTTCTATCTGCTCTCGGGTGGCATACAGATTTTGGAATGCACCTGAGGGCAGTCCGGCATCGCGCATTAAGCCTTCAAAGGCCGCAGCGCACTGGGGCACGTTGGATGCATGTTTGAGTAGTAAGGTATTTCCGGCGGCAAGCTGCGGCGCTAAGATGCGCGCAATTTGGTAGTAGGGAAAGTTCCAAGGTTCGATGGCCAATAATACGCCCAGCGGTTCGTTAACCAGTATCGCTTCACCTTCGGCGGGATCGGCAACCGGCAGTTTTTGCGGTGCCAGCAGTCGCTCGGCATGTTCGGCGTAGTATTCGAAAATTTGCGCCGACAGTTCGACTTCAGCTTCGGCTTCTGCTGTGACTTTGCCCATTTCTAAGGTCAGTAGATTGGCGTATTTGGACTTGTTGTCTCTGAGGATCTTCGCTGCCTTAGACAGTATTGCGGCCTTGTCGGCAAAGGGAGTGGTTCGCCAGCTTAAAAATGCCTGATGGGCGGATTCTATCGCCTGTGTGACTTCGGTATCTGTTGCATTTGGAAATTCTTTAATGAGCTTTCCCGTAAAGGGATTGGTTGTTGCATAAGCCATATGTGCCTCCAAGCGTTTAACAAATAGAGCGTAAATGCCAGCTTTGGCATCGAGGGTGGAAATGTCTTGTTTGTTGTGGACTCCCTTGCCATTGATTATGTGGCAAGGAAGCCTAGGATGAACGGTAAACTCGTGTGGCAGCAGGAACTATTTTAGTGGCATTAATTAATAAAATCAGATGGTTGCTACCTAAGGTGTACACGTCATATTGTTACGGTTAACAAGTTTCAGCTGTTTTATAGCGTTCAGCCATGGCATTGGCGGCTATCATGGCTTGATAGACGTCATCTGCGGTTAATTTCATCGGCATATTGCCCATAGTATCGCCTTCAGCACAGGCTATCTCAGCCACTTTGCGCCATTCGGTCTCGATAAAGGTTTTCAGCCCTAAATCTGCGAGTGTGAGCGGCAGTCCCGCCGTTTTGATGATGCGGATAACGTTATCGATTTCGGCTTTTGGGGCATTTTCGAGCACGAGCTGAGTTAGCAGCCCAAAGACGACTTTCTCGCCGTGCTGAGCTTTATGTAACTCAGCCACCGCTGACATACCATTGTTTACGGCATGGGCGGCGGCTAATCCGCCCGCTTCTGCACCAACACCACTGAGATAGATGGTGGCTTCAATGGTTTGCTCTAGCGCAGGAGTGACTATTTTGTTTTTAACGGCGTCCATAGCAGCTTCAACATTTTCAGTCAGTAACTGATAGCAAAGTTGGGCCAATCCCAGCCCTGTGCGGGAAGGCTTTTTCAGGACTAGGTTGACGCCATCCGATTGATAGCAGGCACGAGCTTCAAAATAGGTTGCCAGTGCATCGCCTATGCCTGCCGCAAAAAATCGGGCCGGAGCCGCGGCGATAATGGCAGTGTCGGCAACGACAGCATCTGGGTTCTGTGGCAGAAACAGATAGCGTTCAAACTCACCTGTTTCGGAGTAGATCACTGCAAGTGCAGTACAAGGCGCATCTGTTGAGGCAATTGTGGGGTACAAGATGACTGGCCGTTTTTGATAGAAGGCGACGGCTTTGGCGGCATCTAAGGTTTTTCCACCGCCAACTCCAACAATAACGTTGGTATGATGCTGTTCTGCCAGCGCGCCTAAGCGCTTTATCTCGGCTTCGCTGCACTCATAGTTGAATTTTTCGAGGTGGCTGCTGATCCCATTTTGATCTAGCCCAGCGACCGCTTCATTCTTCACGCGGCTGAGGATAAATTCATCGCAGATGATAAAAGCATTGTCACCAAAATCCTTAACATAATCATGCATTTGAGCTAATAGGCCCTTGCCGATAATGAATTTTTTAGGGGAAGTGACGGTACGTGGAACGACAGTGCTCATAGAGCCTCCTTTGCACTTATGACGGTTATCCTTTCATTCTTACCCTAGCATACGCCTAAATTAATGTCATAGCATGAATGGTGGCAATGTTTTTATTGCTAAGCGTAAATTACTACTTTAGTGCTTAATTGTTAGATTAATGATGTGGTTTATTGTTTTATTCTTCGAGTTAAATGCTTTGGTTTATCCCTGATTTAAGGCAAGGATAGGGCTGAGAGAGCGAGGCGATCTAAGCGGGCGAAGAGATGTAATATCTCAAAAAAAGCTAACGGTGGATTGTGCGAATAGCGGTAAACGTCTGCTGTCTAAACACTGCATAGTCATTAATGTAATGGGATTTTATTACCTTAAACTCGTCCCAAGTCTTGCTCGGTGTTCATGCTTTATGTGATGCTCTGTACTGTCGTTCATTGGTGTCATAGCGAGTGAAATCGTCGACTGAGATAAAAGACCAGTAATCAAGGAGTGAAGATGACACAGCAGAATGCGTTAGGACAATTGGTCAGTAAAGGTACGTTAATATTCTTTTGTGGCAAAATGGGCTCAGGTAAATCAACCTTATCGCGACAACTTTCTGAGGCCGAAAACTGTATTTTAATCTCGGAAGACGCATGGCTGGCGGCGCTATACCCCGATGAAATTAAAGATTTTGATACTTACTTGAGCTATTCCGCTCGCCTTAAGCCTTTGCTTAAAAAGCATGTGCAGGAACTGCTCTGTTCGGGTGTTTCTGTGGTCATGGATTTTCCCGCGAATACTATCAATCAGCGCCTGTGGTTTCGAAGCATTTTTACTGATTGCGCCGCCCATAAACTTATTTATCTTAATCACAGCGATGTGCTTTGTTTGAGTCAACTCGATAAACGCAGACAAAGCCACCCTGAGCGCGCCATGTTCGATACTGAGGCGATGTTCTGGCATGTGAGTGGTTATTTTCAGCCACCGACTCTGGATGAAGGCTTTGAGCTTGAGGTGATAGAAAGCTAAATAGTTGAAAGCCAAGTGACTGAAAGCCAAGTGACTGAAAGCCAAGTGACTGAAAGCAAGTGACTGAATAAAAACAATAGGGAATATCATGTACCAAGTGCTTGAAGGCGTTGTTTCTGCCAATGATTTTGTTCGCCTACGACAGATTTCAGGCTTAAGCCCTAGACCATTGGAGGGCGCCATTAAGGCCTTGCCAAGGAGTTTATATGGCGTGCAAATAAAGTTCGCCGAGCAGACTGTGGGCATGGGGCGTGTGGTTGGTGACGGCGCGCTCAACTTCGAAATTGTCGATATCGCAGTGGATCCTGAGCATCAAGGTAAGGGATTAGGGCGGCTTATTATGCAGCACATCATGGCTTATCTAGATCGTGAGGCTTTTGAGGGCGCGTATATTACCCTGATGGCGGATGTGCCTGAACTCTATGAAAAGTTTGGCTTTAAATTTAGTCGTCCCGCAAGTGAAGGCATGTATATGGTGAAATAACGCCGCTAACCAATACACTTGTAACTTAGGCACTTATAGCTGTAGAACTCAAACAGTAGAACTTAAAACAACAATCAAAGGAAGATTACCCCATGAATACCTTACTTATTTGCTTATTTGTCGCCATGTTATTGCCATATCTTGCGAAAGGTCCCGTGGCTTGGGCGATGGCAAAGGCGGGTGGTTACGATAATAATCATCCCCGTGCTCAGCAGGCGCAGCTCACTGGTTTTGGCGCTCGCGCTTTAGCGGGACATCAAAATGCCTTTGAATCATTGCTGGTGTTTGGCCTAGCCGTATTAGTGGTGATTGCTACCGGCAAAGTAAATCCCACCACTGAGTGGCTCGCAATCGTCCATGTAGGCGCCCGCTTTGTGTATCACATCCTCTATCTTGCTAACAAAGGCACCTTAAGATCCCTCACATGGTTTGTTGCCATCTTCAGTGCTTTCGGGATTTTATTTCAGGCTTTTTAAGCTTGGATATTAAAGGATCTGCGCCAGTTTTTTGATACTTTCCCGCAGATCATCAGGCGTATGAGCGGCATAGCCCAGTAAGATTGCTTGCCTTGGATAGGGCGCTTGGCAATATCGAGACAAAGGCTGTGCCCCCAAACGTATTTGGCGGCATTTGTTGAGCACTTCCTCTTCGGTCAAGTCGCCCTTCAGCCAACAGACCAGATGAATACCTGAGTCAGAGGTTTGAACGGACAATTTGTCGGGCAGATACTGCTCAATTGCCGCGATTAACGCCGTTTGGCGCGCTAAGCAGGCTTTTCTCACTCGGCGAACATGCCGCGCATAATGTCCTTCGGCGATAAACAACGCTAATGTTGCTTGCTCTAGGTGAGCCGTGTGCGTATCGGCGTAATGCTTTGCCAACTGGAAAGCCTGTACCAGTTTAGGGGGTACCACTAAAAAGCCGAGTCGTAATTCGGGCAGCAGCATCTTGGAAAAGGTGCCTGCGTAGATCACCCGCTGTTGTTTATCGAGTCCCTGCAGTGCCTGAATTGGGCGGGCGCTATAACGAAACTCGCTATTATAGTCATCTTCTAAAATCCATTTACTCTGCTCAGCGGCCCAATCGAGTAAGGCCAATCGTCGTGGCAGACTTAGCATACCGCCGAGGGGAAATTGGTGTGAGGGCGCGGTAAAAGCCAGTTTCACTGCGGGCCACCGCTGGATCGCATCGGCAATATTTGTGCCCTCATCATCAACACTCACAGGACGAACCCGCATATTTTGCGAGAGAAAAGCACCTAAAGCCCCGTCATATCCAGGTTCATCAAGCCAGACTTCATCTCCCTGTTGGAGTAGTACCTGCGCTGTGAGGTTAATGGCCTGCTGAGTTCCATTGATTATGATGATCTGCTCAGGTGTGCAATTGAGGCCGCGGGTCGAACGCGCATAGTCACTTATCGCCTCACGCAGCGGCAAATACCCCGCGCTATTGTTTGATTTACCTAAGGTTTTACGCGATTTCCGCCAAACTCGGCCTAACAGCCGCCCCCAAAGTTGGTGCGGGAAAAGATCGACACATCCGACGCCAATATTAAACATGCTATGGCTGTGGTCCGTATTTCCCTTCGCTTTCAGTCGCGCCATTTCTATTAACTGTGGATTAATTTCTAATTTTGAATCAAAGGCTTGAGCGCTTTCTCTGGCACGGTTTGGAATATCGATCAATTCATCGGGAATGGTATCTGACACATAAGTGCCCGATCCCGGTTTAGTCAGCAGATAGCCTTCATCAATCAGGCGCTCAAACCCTTGCAGTACTGAGTTACGTGAAATCTGCATGGTTTCCGACAAGGCTCTGCTGGATGGGAGCTTCATTCGCGGGTGTAAACGTCCATCAAGAATGGCCTCTCTAAACGCATGATAAAGCTGATCTTTGAGGATGCCATCTTTGAGTTGCAAGTGAGGGAAATTGGATTGAGGTTTTTTCATTTGCTAACTGGTACTGTGAAAAATACAAAAAGTGTACCTTATGCGGTACCACAATTGAATCTAGAATCTTGCTTCAGTAAAACTGAGACCATTTACTTAATTTCAAGGAGTGCGCTAATGTCCAGCCAATCACTAACAGTGACCATTGATATGGTTAAAGAAACGGACTATTTACTCTGGTTACCACACTGGCGTGATTACCAGACTTTTTACAAAGTGGCGTTATCGGAAGCGACCACCCAAGCCACGTGGCGCCGATTCTTCGATGACCAAGAACCCATTTATTGCGCCGTTGCAAGAGAGGGCCAAAACTTACTCGGTTTTGTGCACTATGTTTTTCATCGTTCTACTTGGGCCGAAACGGATTATTGTTATCTTGAAGACTTGTTTGTTGCCCCAACGGCAAGGGGTCAACATGTTGGAAAACAATTGATTGAGTTTGTAAAGCAAGCGGCCATTGAACACAAGTGTGCGCGCCTGTACTGGCATACACAGGAAACAAATTTAACCGCGCAAAAACTCTATAACTGGATTGGTGAAAAACCGGGAGTCATTGAGTACAGAATGCCGCTGTAAGGCGTGACCTTTAATAAACGCATTAACTGGCTAGCTTATTGATGCGTTTATTATCAGTGGTTTGATAGTCTAAAATCCTTTCAATCCTAATGCTAAAGGGCTTTAGCATTAGGTTTTAATACACGTTTTAATTGCGACTAATCGCAGCGATCACCGCATCGGTCAGTTCCCGAGTATTCGCCGTTCCGCCCATATCGCGGGTTAAAGATTGCTTATCTTTCAATACGTTTTCTATCGCGCTGAGTATCATGTCGTGCATTGCGCTATAACCTAAATGTTGCATCATCATAGCGCCCGCCCAAATTGTGCCTAAAGGATTGGCAATACCTTGGCCTGCAATATCCGGCGCCGAACCATGTACCGGCTCAAACATCGACGGAAATTCCTTGCTTGGATTGATGTTCGCCGAAGGGGCAATGGCGATAGTGCCAGTGCACGCAGGGCCAAGATCAGACAGGATATCGCCAAACAAATTTGAGCCAACAACCACGTCAAAATGCTCTGGTTTCAGCACGAAATTTGCCGTCAGAATATCGATATGATATTGGTCGACCTTAACATTGGGATACTGTTTTGCCATTTCCACGACGCGACTATCCCAATAGGGCATAGAGTGAAATATGCCATTGGATTTGGTCGCCGAGGTTAAGTGCTTTGCCTCGCGGCTTTGGGCTAAATCGAAGGCATATTTTAAGATGCGATCTGTGCCACGACGGGTAAAAATGCTCTGCTGGGAGACTATCTCATGTTCAGTGCCTTCATATTGAATGCCGCCGACGGCGGAATATTCGCCTTCCACGTTTTCACGTACTACATAAAAATCGATATCGCCGGGCTTTTTACCCGCGAGTGGGCAGGGCACGCCTTCAAATAACCGAATAGGCCTAAGGTTCACGTATTGCTCAAAGGCTCTGCGGATCGGTAGTAGCAATCCCCAGAGTGAAATATGGTCGGGAACGCCTGGAAATCCAACAGCGCCTAAGTAGATGGCATCAAAGGATTTTAGTTGCTTAAGTCCATCCTCTGGCATCATGCGACCGGTTTTATGGTAGGTTTCACAGGACCAGTCGAAGTAGGTCCACTCAAACGTCACACCTAAGATTTTTCCTGCGGCTTCGAGTGTGCGTATCCCTTCGGGGATCACTTCTGTACCTATGCCATCTCCGGCAATTACGGCGATTTTTACCTTAGACATCTTCGACTCCAATAGGGGATTCTGCGTTTTTTGTATGTTATTCCATATTCGTATCGTGTATGAATAGGCTAAATGTTTTGTTAAGGATTACGAATCGTGAGCCAACTGCCGCCACTTGAAGATTTACGAGTCTTTGTTATCGCCGCTACAAGCGGGGGATTTACAGCCGCTGCGGAGCAATTATCTTTTTCTCCAGCGTATGTGAGTAAACGCATTGGCCTATTAGAAAAAGCGCTCGGAGTGCGCTTGTTTCTGCGTTCTGCCAGAAGTGTTAGCCTCACCTTAGAGGGCAAGATTGCCTTGGAATGGTCCGAACGTTTGCTCGATACCATGGAGCAAATGAGCCTTGAAATTAGCTTAGAGCAGCAAGTGCCACGGGGGCGATTACGTATCGCAACCAGCACAGGATTTGGCAGCCACTGCATTGCACCGATTATTTCAGACCTCGTGTTCCACTATCCCGAATTAGAAGTTGATTTAGAGTTGCTCGACCGCCCGGTCGATCTGGTCTCTGAAGGTTTTGATCTGGAGATCCGTGTCGGTGGCGAATTGCCACCGCAAATGATAGCTAAGCGTCTTGCGAGTAATTATCGGGTATTGGCGGCATCGCCGACCTATATCGACACGCATGGCATGCCTAGCAATCTCGCTGCATTAGCCGAGCATAAGTGCATAGGGATCCGCGAGCGCGATCAAAACCATAGAGTGTGGCGATTGGAAAGTGCGGCTGGCATAGCCTCGGTTGATTTAGCGGCTTCCTTGATGACCAACAATGGCACAGTCGCTAAGCAGTGGTGCCTTAAAGGCCACGGTATTATGTTGCGCTCCATCTGGGATTTACAGCAAGATTTCTTAAGTGGCAGATTAGTCAGAGTACTCCCCGAGTATCATCAATCCGCTGAAATTCATGTAATTTATGCTTCACGATTAGAAACGTCTGCCAAACTCCGCACCTGCGTCGCCTATCTTGAAGAGGCATTACCTCGTTTTGCTGGCACTGGAATAAGTTGATTTTATTTCGCTAATCTCTATTAGCGAGTGAACACTCGCTATTTTCATATTGAGTTTAAATAAATCAAGGTGTTGGATTTAATTGCTGACATTGGGTCAAGAGGCGGCCAAGAAGGCGCTCGTTCTATTCTCCTTAAAAAATGATCGTAATAGGTCATTTTGTATATCTATTAAGCAAACTGTCAGGTTTTTACTGTTACCTTACGCCCCCGATGTATTGGCTAATCCCATTGCTACCGTTTTACCTCAGTTAAAAGAGATACCATGTTTATAAAGTTTAAGCTTCCCGTTGCTATGCTCGCACTCATTGCTTTGTCTGTTTTATGCTCTTCGGTGTATGTGCAAGAAACGCGAGTGACTAAGCTGATTTCGAATAGGCTGCCAGTTGATGCTCTTGGTTTTCAGTCACAGACGGCTTCCAATCCTTTAGTTGCCAGTCAGAGTGCTCAGCATCATATGCAGAGTTTGCCAAAACTGATGACGACTTCCCTGGTGCAAGCGAATCAAGGTGCTGTTGCAAATTCAACGGTTGCTGAACATTTCTCATCCCCAAAAAGGCTTGAGCAGCCATCGTTAGACAATCCAGAGACTAAACAACTGAGTCTGAATATCAGTTCTCTCGATGAACTCATGGGCTTGTTTGACTCGCTTGACTACACGCCAGAAAGCTTTCGTGATGGTAATAAATCGGTCCCTAGATTGACCTTTGATGCCGTGGGAGAGGGCTGGAGTTCAGTGTCAAGCCAACTCCCTGTGAAGCAAAAGAAAATGGTGTTTCTTAGAATGATTGCCCCTTTAGTCTTATTGGCGAATGAGAAAATTTTACAAGAAAGACAGGTCATTATGTCTGCCCCCCTCGATGATATTGCGTTATTAGCCTTAGGGGTAAAGTACAAAGTAATAAGCACTGAAGATAAACCGCTGTTAGAAGCCCAAAGACAAATGCTACTTGAAAGGGTGGATATCCTGCCGCCATCGTTAGTGTTAGCTCAAGCGGCAAAAGAAAGCGGTTGGGGCACATCGCGATTTGCCCGTGAAGGTAATGCATTATTTGGGCAGTGGGATTTCAAGGGTAATGGTATGGAACCTAGGCAGAAGCGCCAAGGTTTAGGCAATTATGGTTTAGCACGATTCGATACACCATTTGCTTCGGTGGAAGGGTATTTGTTGAATTTGAATACCCATAATGCTTATCAGAAGATGCGAGATTTTCGTGCCCAATCAAGACAAGCTAATCAAGCTGTGACAGGCTCTGCACTCGCAGGGACGTTAGACCGATATTCGGAGCGTGGGCACGCCTATGTTGAGGCGATTCGTCAGATGATCCGTACCAATAAGCTATATCTGGTGGATGATATTTATTTAAGTGATGAGGCACCATTACATCTATTAACAAGAACAAACTAAGTGATTGGTAAAATAACCATTTTCACTTAACCTGAATAAAGCGCACTTTAATTAGGCTTATATAGGTCAATTTAATCAAGGGTATCCGCATTACCCTATATCCCAATTTTAAACTTTGCCTTTTTGCTGGTCATTGTCTTCAAGGTCTTGAGTTAACCATTAGGATAAAAGGATAAGCAGTGCCTGATGTTCGATATTAATGTTTACCTTTCTGTAATCGCATAACTGCCATCTGTGTTATAGCGGATGATAAACCCCTTTTTCTCACCATCGTGGTAATACTTCAGGGACAGTAATCGATCCTTGTTATCGATTTCATATGTCCAGCCACGTTGCTCATTGTCGCTGTAATTGGACAGTGAATAACCGCCATCCTTCTTGTAGCGGATGTTGATTTGACTGTCTTGCCCCTGTTCATTATTTTGCAGCTTTTGGACATGTCCCTCTTCATCGAATTCATATTCTTTGATGAGGTTGCCATGATGGTAGTCAGAAAATTTGTATAATTTTCCTTTACTATCATAATAATATTGTTCCCCATGCTTAATCGATGGCGTATTTCTAAAGGGGGATTCAGTATGTCCTTACAGTCATTGCTATAGGGATTTTCTCGCATTATGCACTCGTCCTGAGAGGGCTTGACGGGCAAGGTTTCGTCATATTCATAATGACTTAACTCCATAAGCCTATGATTGTGGTTAGGATCAAAAATCGCCTGCATGCCATGGTACTCACCTTTGCGATAGTGCCTAATGCCACTGGCAACATCCTGTGCTGAGTACCAAATACTCTGACCATCGAGCAGGCCCTGCTTATAATGCTTATTGGCAAAGAGCACATTTTCATCGCTGATTAGTTTTTCTTCACCTTCGCGTAATCCATTGAGATAAGTCACTTCGATCCGTGATTTCTTGTCAGTTTTAAATACCCAAGGGCCAGTGCGCTTGCCATCAAGGTAAGCCCCGTTACCCACATAGTTGCGGTATTCGCCAAGCGAGACTTTATCTACCCAAGGGCCTTGTTTAATGCCGTTTTGATAGTGACCTTTATTGCCACTGCTCTCAAGCCATTCACCGTCTTTGACGCCGTTGCGATAAATGCCTTTTTCAGACAATCGCTTATCACCTGTGTCTCCGCCATATTCGGGCTCATAGATTTCACAGGGGCCATCGAGCACTCCTTGATTATAATGGGCAAAACCGTAGTTATCTGCCTCATCGAACATGGACTGTGCAATCCATTTACCTTGCTTTTTACCGTCAAGATATTCACCTTCCCAATAGCTTGCTTGGCCGTCAGCCTCAATCCATTTACCGACTTTTTTGCCTTGTTTGTACTGACCATTCAACATGATATTGGCATTACGGTTATCGTAGGCGATATAGGGGCCATCGAGCAGACCTTGGGCATAATGACTTTCAAGCGCAAGTCCAGCCCAAGATCCACCGAGATTCATGTAATCATAAGCTGGGCCCGTTTTTGGGATCTCACCCTCACCGCTGTTTAGCCAGTCCACATCATCGGCTTCAAAGACAACGCTCACCAACACAAAACTGCCCTGTTGTTCGCGATAATCATTGCGATAAAAGTGGGTCACTAAACTGTATTGATGCTCGCGGCCTTGGGCATCTTTATCTTTGCGGGTGAGGGGGTAACGTAATTTATATTCATCCGCGGTTTTCACATCGGCGGGTAAACCTTTAGCATTGCGATAGCCGATTAAGGTTGGTTTGAGCCTGGTTGAACCATCGATAATTGCTTTAATGGCGGGATCTTCTATCGCCTCAACATCATAGGTCATGCGATATTGCTGCGGCGGAATTTGGTTTAACACTTTGCGGGTGTCGCTGACGGTAAATGACGATAACGTCGGGGCGACTTCATCCAGCACAACTTGAAGGCGTGGTAGCTTAGTGAGCTTTGAATCCTCAAAACCATAACCCCGTAAATGCTGACCATCAGCATCTTTAAGCATGACCACGACTTCTTTGTCGCCACCCTTATCAAAGTCATAGTAAAAAACGGCCACAATTTCAGCCGCACCATAATCATCAAGATGTACGCCGGGCGCATCGCCGTCGGACATTTCGCTCCACACTTGATTGTCTTTTTGGTGAAAATTAAGCCATTGGCCATTCGGTAAATCGACAGTGGGATGGACGGCTTTGCTCGCAGCGCTTGCCGCAGGAATAACCGTTAAAGAGGATAACAACATCATGCCCGCTGCAGTGAATAAACTGCGAATCGAAAGTTCCATTTAACTACACCTTTTACACCGATAACTTGCGCCTCATGCGCACCAGTAAACGGGCCGAATTTTATGCGAAGACAAGCACTTCAGGTAGTAGCTGATACAAAAAAGGCCGCAATAGCGGCCTGTTAAGATCCAACATTTAACAATCAGCGATGGTATATAGCATTTTTTTCGCGGGTGTCTTTTAGGGTAATCATTTAGATTTCTTTGAAAACGGGTTTTAAAAGAAAAGGAGCTAAAAATATTACAATAACAGCTGCTTAAATTTAATGGAGCACTGAAGCAGTGCTTCAATTTTGCTTTGTTTCGCTTGTTCTGAATCTACATTCCCAGTGGTGTAAAACGTTATTTCTGGATCGAGTATCGGGCTACACGTTTGGTGTTCGATTTTCAACAATGAGTGCGTTCGATTAGCAATGGCTAATCCAGAATCAATGACGGTAACGTGGTGGGGAAGGGCATTTTTGATTTCTGCATTGATAAGTGGAAAGTGAGTACAAGCCAGCACTAATACATCGGTATTAAACGCATCGGGTTTGTGAAAAATACGCTGAATTTCCTGGGTTACAATGTCGGGGTCAAACCCATTGCCGAGAAGTTTTTGCTCTGAGGCGAGAACAAGCGCTTCAGAGTCTTCTACTAACACCTTACATTCTGTGGCGAAATTCGTGATCAGCATCTTCACATAAGCTGAGTTCACCGTGGTGTGAGTGCCAAGTACCATCACTACCTTTGATTTTGATAACGAAGCGGCAGGTTTTATCGCAGGGACAACGCCGACAATAGGGATATTGAGTTCAGTACGAAGTAAGTCTAGCGCAATGGTACTCGCTGTATTGCAGGCGATAACGATGATATCGGGTTGAGTCAGTGAGCTTGCTTTGGATATAACGTCTAAAATTCGCTTTTTTAGTATATCGTGCGGCTTTTTTCCGTACGGGAAAAAGCCAGCGTCAGAGACGTAACTCAGCCGTATGTTGGGGATTCTCTTTTTTATTTCGGCCGCGACGGTAAGTCCACCTGAACCTGAATCAAAAACTAATATTGAGCTATCCATTGCACCTACCTTCACATAATCAACACATTTAATTTTGCCATAGACACAGGAGCGTTAGTCGAATTGGCATACGGCTTCAAGAGGCGCATTTTGCTCTTTCAGCTTATTTTGATCAATGAGGATATGTTTGGTTAAGACTTTTTCGTAAACAAAAAATCTTTTGGTGAGTTAATGCTATCTACCGCTGGGTGAGATCATGAATACTCAGTTTTGTCCGCAGTTTAGTTTGGATGCCAACTTAATCCTTCGTGCGTTTGTAAATATTGGTGGAGCTTTAATTCCCATAACCATTAAGCACTATCATTCTAGTGACACGCCGACTTTGGTTTTAAAATAGTCGTCCATGTATGCTCGAGAATGGAATCTGCTGTATAGGACATAATAATGTCGCGATCACATGGATGTGAATAAGCGACCATGCCACGGATGGTCACTTCCATGGTAGTGCTTAATCTGGTTAATCCCTGAGTATACCTGTAGCTAAATTTAGCAATGGGTATCTAGGTAAAGCTCCTTGGTAAAGTTTTCTCAAAGCAAAAGAGTTATGTGTGCCCTGACTTTTGCAAGACCGCGAACCATTAACGACCGATCCCCGTTGTGAAAGGTGATTTATCGATTAACGTAAATGTAGTTTGAATTAAAGTAGGACATTGCCATTGCTAAACTCGAGGTGATCATATGTGCCCGATATTTTATAGAAAATCTGTCAGTAAGAAGTAAAAAACAACAATTTTAGACCCCTATAATAAAAAATCAATCCTTACGGTATATTCTAATTAATAAATAAAAATGAAGATAAATAAATTTATATGACAGTAATTGACTCTTGATAAAATGTATTTTTTTATATTAAAAATAGTATAAATAATTTTTAAGGAATTTAATGTGCGTTTAGCGATTTATTTACTTACACTAGTATCCACATCCGTTGTATCTGGTGAGCAATATATATCATGGGCAACTAATACGTCAGCACATACTTGTTATACTGCATCGAATGTGTCACCGCATCACAATTTAAATGTATCAATAAATCTATATGATATCAATGGGCTAATATTCTCAGGTGTAAATCCTAAACATACAATAAACAATGCTACACTAGGCTCAACGTTTATAATTGAACCATTAAAGTCAGCAAGAGTATGTACATCTAATGGTTCTTTTAACAAAGGATTTGGAATAGTAAAGTCATGGCTTAATTCGGATGATGCGATTAATCAAATGCCTTTACTCACTCTCAATGGTCATTATTATGATTGGTCAACAAGTTCTTTTAGCCTCATACCTGTAAATAATTCACAACCTTTCTAAGTTTTAAAATTCATTTGCGTCAGTGGTATTATTTACGTCAAGAACACTGCTATACAATATGATTACTGGCTAAGACTAAGGGCTTTAATCGGGTGAGTGCTGCGTAGCAGCGTTTCGAACGAGAGCTAGGGATAGCGAACTGGCAGTTGGACGTTGTTCGGCAAGGGAGCATCCAAGGAGGATAGGACGAGCAGTCCTCCTTGGTCGACTCTTGATTAAAAAATCAGGGTGAAGCCCCACGACGTTGACTTTTATTTTAAAGACAATGATAAAAAAACCAATCAGTTGGTTGCAAAACTCCATATGGCTTGAATCAACTCATCATTAATCTCAAACACCATCACTTCAAAGAGATAATCTTTAATCTCACTAATGCGTTTGCCCAACAACGATGGCTCAGCACATCGTTGTCAGACATCTACTGAATGTTACTTCGCAGTAATTGAGCCTTGAGTTCCAGCATCAGTATCAATCCACGAGCTGTCTTTATTCATGCTTGCATCAGGATAAATGGTGAACTCCACCATGCCTTGTTTGAATTTGATTGCGCCATCACTATGGCTCGATTTTACGTGTTTACCATTAACCCAAACCTGATTTTTATCATCGATTTGAATGTTGGCAACCGTCGCGCCTGAGCTGGCGGTTGCAAGCCATTGTCGGGCATTGGGAATGATTACCTTAGCGTCATCTGCGGTTTGGGACATGGCGCTTGCCTTAGCATTTTCCTCTTTGGTTTTGTGGATATCGCAGCCTTGGGCTTCTGACATTTGGGTGCAGCCAGAGCGCTCGAGTAACTTGCGATATTCGTCGTTAATGGCGTAGCTATTTGCCGATATTAATAGTGCAATGCTTGCTGTGATGATGATTTTAGTGTTCATGAGTTCCCTCGTTAGTATCAAGTTGTTAATCGCTCATTGCTAGTTTGCAGTGTGAGCTGATGGTTAATTGTAGAGGGTGCTTAGCAATTTTCTATTGGGCAAAAGTACATTTAATTCTATGCCGGGTTTAGCCGTAATGACCTTACCGCTATTGCTGTTTACATTGCGGGGCATAAGCCATGCGCTGTTTACACGCAATCCTTGCGAGGTGATGCGTTAAAATACAGTTGATCACATCGATAAAATACTTTGCGTCTATTGGTTGATGCAGTTGCCCCCGTTTGCTCCATGTTTAGCGATTAATGCTCCAGCTGCTTTTCAAATTGTTCGAACAGAAAATCTAAGAATAATCGCAGTCGTTTGGGCTGATATTGGCGGCTGATGTATACCACGTTGAGGTCGGCACTTGAGACTGTGGTCGAGCTATTAAAGTTTTTCATGTAGCCATTTAAAACTGTCACTAAGCGTTGCTGATTAATGTCATTTTGCACATCGAGCAGTGATTTTAACGCGATCCCCGCGCCTTCTAATGCCCAGCAACGGATCACTTCGCCATCATCAGAAAACCGTTTTGGGGTGACAGTGACTGAGTTGCGGCCTTCTTGGTCTTGAAAGTGCCAAGTTTTGAGCTCTTCATTACTGCGCAGCATAGCGAGGCAATCATGATGGCTGAGGTCTTGCGGTTTAACGGGAGTGCCTTTACGCGCAAGGTATTCCGGGGATGCGCACAGCACCCGTCGACTTGGTGCGAGCCGCCTTAAAATCAGATTGCTGTCAGTTAAATCACCGTAGCGAATAACGACATCTATGCCCGATTCGGCAATATTAGACAAATTATCATTGAGATACAGATAGGGAACGATATCGGGGTAGCGGTCGGTGAAGGCGGACAAAATCGGCAGTATATATTGTTTGCCTATATCTTTTGGCGCAGCAATTTTTAAGGTGCCTTTGACCTCTTTTACCCCATTCTGCAGCAAATTTTCGGTTTCTTTTACATTTTCGATAATCCCCAAGCATGCTTGGTGATACAGGGCCCCAGAGTCTGTGAGTGACAGATGTCGAGTACTTCGATTGAGCAGCTTAACCCCGTAGCGTTCTTCAAGTGCTTGTAAGCGCGCCGTGACGGTTGCTGGAGAAAGTCCGAGCTCGCGACCCGCCGCTGCCAACCCTTGATGTTTCACTATGCTGATAAACAGCGCCATATCTGAAAATTTATCCATTTTCACTTCTATTGTTTGTCTGGGCTGAATAATGAATTCATATATTAATCAATTATCAAAATATGTCGAATGAATATACTGACTCTACTAACCAATCAGCAGTACAGAGAGTAGTCACATGAGCAGCCATATCAGTAATCAGATTAGCAATCAGAGCAATAGCGATAAAGCTGTGGTTGTCATCATCGGCGGAACATCAGGAATAGGGGCTGCGCTTGCTAGGCAGCTAACGGCAGACAACCAGATTGTCCATGTCGCCAGTCGTCAAACAGGCGTAGATGTGGCGGACGAACAATCGGTAAATCGATTTTTTGAATCCATTGGTGCGTTCGATCACTTAGTGATCACCGCGGGTTCTTCTGCGCCAGCTGGCAAGGTCGTTGATGTCGATATTCAACAAGCTAAAGCGGCTTTTGACACTAAGTTTTGGGGTTCAATCAATGCTACAAAACAGGCGGTTCGTTACATTAAACAAGGTGGTTCTATCACACTAACCACTGGGATGCTGTCACGAAAAGTGGTCGCTAATACCTATGTTAAAAGCACAATGAACGCCGCCTTAGAAGCCTTTACTAAGGTGCTCGCTAAAGAGCTTGCCCCCATTAGAGTCAACGCCGTTAGCCCTGGATTAACAAGAACCGGGTCAATGCCAGCGCAAACGGCGATGTACGAACAAGCCAAAACCACATTGCCTGTGGCAAAAGTGGGTGAGCCGAGTGATATCGCTATGGCCTATTACCTTGCCATTAACAACAGCTTTATGACTGGCGCCATTATCGATGTTGATGGTGGCGCGCTGATTAACTAATGCGCTGAATAAATAGTGCTTTTACCCATGATTGCACCGAGCTGATAACACATCGCCGGTATGTTCCCTACACAAAATTTAAAATAAGCGAGATTACAATGAACAAGGAAAAAATGCCGTTACAAGTGTGGATACTAACGCTAGCAGCGTTTGCAATTGGCACCGCAGAGTTTGTGATTGCTGGTATCCTGCCACAAATTGCCACGTCTTTGTCTATTAGTGAAGGTCAGGCAGGGTATTTGATCAGCGCCTATGCATTGGCAATTGTGTTTGGTGGTCCTATCCTCACGATTTACTTGGCGCGGTTCAATAAAAAAACCGTACTGACCAGCTTAATGGTGCTGTTTATCTTGGGTAATTTGCTGTCGGCATTTGCCCCCAATTACACCTTGCTGATGATTAGCCGAGTGATTACTGGCTTAGTTCAAGGCCCATTTTATGGCATAGGTGCCGTAGTGGCGACCAGTTTGGTATCTGAAAAAATGGCCGGACGTGCTGTGGGTCAGATGTTTGCGGGTTTAACCTTAGCTAACGTATTGGGTGTACCAGGTGGCACTTGGATTGGCTTGCAATTTGGTTGGCAAACCACCTTTATCACAGTCGCGATATTGGGCGTTATCTCAATCGCGTCTATCTTCAAGTTTATTAATGCGACCGGCCATGGTGAAGCTAAAAATGTTTCGGCTCAGCTGCGAGCGTTTAAAAACCCTATGTTGTTGATTAGTCTTGCTATCACAGTGTTTGCTTGGTCCGGTTTTATGACTGTTTACGGTTATATTGCGCCAATTGCGATGCACATTACGGGTTTTAGTGAACATGCAGTAACGTGGATTTTAGTTATCGTCGGCTTAGGTTTGATATTGGGTAACACTTTAGGTGGGCGTTCATCGGATAAAAACCTGCAGAAATCGTCGATGTTTTGGGCGATAGCCATGATAGTGTCGCTGCTACTGGTTGGTTTCGCGCTGGACAGCAAAGTGATGTTTGTGATTGCCGTTTTTGTCTTTGGTATCGCTTCGTTTGCTAATGTTCCTGCGATGCAGTTACGGGTAATGAATCACGGTGGTGAAGGCCAAGAGTTGGCAGCAACCGCTAATATTTCAGCCTTTAACCTAGCTAATGCGTTCGGTGGATTTTTAGGGGGGATGGTGCTGGATAGCCAGATGGGCGCAGGCATGATCCCTTATGCAGCAGTGATTGTCCCTGTGCTTGGCTTAGTGTTTATTTCGATGGTAAACAAACGTGAGACACGTGCCGCGAATGCTGTAGCTGTGCCTAGTATTTAAATGTGGTAGAAGGTCTGATTACTTCTGATATAGGCTGCCATTTATTTTAGCTAAAATGCTCAATGTAACTCATTGAGCATTTTGTATTTTAGGCTCAAATGTAGCTGACCTTTGTGATTCTGCAAGATTGATTCATCTATCGTCTATCTTGCTTAATTTATATTCGGACTAGACACACTTTTAAATTCCACTTAATAACTGGCCATGTTAAGCATCAGAAATATGCCAACTCCCGGCGAAGCTACTAATCAATACCTGTAACTTCGCTAGGGTGAGTGCTGTGTAGCAGTGTTACGAACGAGAGTCAGGGATGGCGAACTGGCAGTTAGGCATCATCGCCATGACTGCTTTCTTTCCCTCTAGTATTTTCTCAGTTAAGTACACTATTCCAATAGCTTAAGTTGTGTTTGTCCCCATTGGGTGGCATAGGGCATCGTTTCTTGCGGGCTGAGGACAAACTCATTTTCACAGCCATCGCCGCGGGGCGTTTCCCAGAATTTGATCCCCTTTGGCTCAAGGGTGAGCTGGTAATATCCTGAGCCGTCTGATGTGGGGCATTCTGCGTCCGGTGCTTTGCCAGCAAACAATTTGTCCCTTAATGCAGGGGGTAAAGGATGACTCATACCCTCGAGCATGCTTTGTGGTTGAGTATCGGCGAGAAACCATTGCCATGGGTGGAAAGGTTTGCCGTCGGTAAGGGAGAAACTCACAAATTCTTGGCTGATACCATTGGCGCCATAACCTGCCGCCCAGCGATATAGGCGCACACTGAGCCAATGCTGATTAATAAAAATCGGTTCGGCAAAGGTTTCGTCAGTCACAAAACTGCCCATTTGTGCCAGCATTCTGCGGCGAGTATCAAAGGTTTGTGCTAGTTGGGCTTCATCGGTGAGCTTATGTTCAAGCCATTGATTAATTGCCAAGATACCCGTTTGTGGGCCTTTAAATTCGATACCCACATCTGTGCCAAAAGTCAGCGGGCGATACTCAATATTTTCGTAGTTTTGCCATTTACCTCGGCTGAGTTTTGGCGTGGTTTCTAGCGGTAGATTGTAAGCATCGGCACCACAATCCTCGACCTTATCTGGGCTGATTTCTCGCTCAAGTTGCACTGGTAATGATTTACTCGCGGTATCTTTAAACCAATGGCCGCTCAGTTTTTGTGGCGTGACACTATCAAACTGCCAATTTCCGGTATTGCCTTCTTCTTTCCACAGTTCATCTTGCTGCTCGAGTCTTATCGGCGTTAAGTAGCGTTGATAGTAATAACTGCCTGTTCCATATTGATTAAAACAAATTCTGACTTTGCTTTTACCTAACTGTCCCTGCCAGATCCCTGTGAGTTCATTGGCCGCAAAGGTCGGCAAAGAGATCGCGGCGGTCAGCAATAGGCTTGAAGATAAAACGGAGAATAACATCCTTGTGGGCATACTGATTTTCTCTTAAAAGGTGATAAGTAAGGGCCGTATTCTAAGCGCAGGATACTGACCGATTGTGGATTAAAAATCAAAATCTGATAAAAAAGTCGCCCGTAGGCGACTTGATGTTAAAGACTTAAGGCTTACTCAACTTGCCAATCAATGGCTTCTCCAGCACGAATAGGCACGACGTTAGTATCGCCAAGCGGGTAAGTTGCAGGAACATCCCATGACTTTTTGACTAGCGTGATGGTATCGGTATTGCGTGGTAGATGGTAAAAGTCAGGGCCGTTAAAGCTTGCGAACGCTTCGAGTTTATCCAGCGCATTGACCGACTCAAATGCTTCGGCATACAGCTCAATGGCGGCATGAGCCGTGTAGGAACCCGCGCAGCCACAGGCCGCTTCTTTCTTATCCTTGGCGTGTGGCGCTGAATCTGTACCGAGGAAAAACTTTTTGCTGCCGCTTGCCGCTGCACCTAACAACGCCTGCTGGTGGGTGTTGCGTTTTAAAATCGGCAGGCAGTAAAAATGCGGACGAATACCGCCTGCCAGCATGTGGTTGCGGTTATACAGCAAATGGTGGGCTGTGATAGTCGCGGCCACATTGTCTGAGGCTTGAGTGACAAAATCGACCGCATCTTTGGTGGTGATATGCTCAAGCACGATTTTAAGCGCGGGGAAATCGGCGACAATTTTACTGAGGATATTTTCAATAAAGACACGCTCGCGGTCGAAAATATCAATGGCTGAATCTGTAACTTCACCGTGGACTAAAAACAGCATGCCGACTTCTTGCATGGTTTGGAGTACGGGATAGATGTTTTTAACATCGGTTACGCCGGAATCTGAGTTAGTCGTCGCGCCCGCTGGGTAGAGTTTAGCGGCGACAATTTTACCCGAAGCTTTAGCCTTGCGGATTTCATCTGGGCTGGTTTTGTCGGTTAAATACAACACCATCAAAGGTTCGAATTGTGAGCCCGCGGGCACCTGCGCTTTAATGCGATCGTAATAGGCCAGTGCGGTTTCGGTATCGATAGCGGGGGGCACTAAGTTTGGCATCACGATGGCGCGGCCCATATAGCGGCTGATATCGCGTACTGTATCTTTAAGCTGGGCGCCGTCTCTTAAGTGAATATGCCAGTCGTCTGGGCGAGTGATTGTTATTGTAGTCATAGGGTTTGGTCTTTTGATCGTTTTTGCTGCGAGGGTGGCGGGATCTTATGTGGCAAGGATTTTACTGTAAAGGGAAACTCGGCTGTTTTGGTTAATAAATCTAGATTCTAGACCCTAGAATCTTGGAACTGCTTTTTTTCAATCGGACACTTTTCATTTCACTGCTGCGGACACTTTTAAATAAAAGCGCCAGTGTCCGCGGACACTTTCATCTACAATTTTTTATTAACGTTATGAAAGTAAATAATTTTACTTGTTTGGCATAGACTTTGCTAACTCTAGGGTAGAGATTTCCAATAGTGTCCGTTGATGCGTTCCGGCACTGATGATTACAACAGGGAAGCGAGTAAAGCCATGATTAAAGATACTAGCGGCCAAGATACAGTACTTGTGCCATCGACCTCTAAACGTCTTAAGTTACCGCTGATCATTGGCGGTTGCGCCTTATTAGTCAGCGCCTTAGTGTGGGCAAGTTTAGGCTCTGATAGTGTTAGCAAATCCCTTAGCCGCAGCGACATCACTACCGCAAAACTCTTTGTTGGAACGTTAACCCGCGATGTGGCGACCACAGGTAAAATCGTGGCGGCCAATGCGCCTATTTTGTATAGCACAGAGGAAGGTACTGTGACTCTGCTCAGCAATCCTGGCGATACTGTTAATAAGGGCGATGTGGTCGCCAAACTCGATAGTCCAAGACTCACTAATCAGCTAGAGCAAGCCAAGTCCCTATTAGCGGGCATGGAGAGTGCATTAGAACGCGCTAAGTTGGATGCAAGACGCGATCAATTACAAGCTTATCAAACCTTAGATATCGCAACGGTCGATCTTGAAGCGGCGGATAGGGAAAGCCGACGCGGAGAGGAGCTGATTCAAAGTCAGCTTATTGGCCAGATTGATTATGAAAAGGGCAAAGATGATTTACACAAAGCCAAGCTGAAGTTTAAGCATGCAGAGCAAGAAGTTGCGTTAACGAAAGATACGTTAACCTTTGAAATTAAAAATAAAGCCCTAGAAGTTGAGCGTCAAACTCTCGCGGTGCGTGAATTAGAACGTCAAGTCGATGCCTTGAATATTGTTGCACCTGTTAACGGCATTATCGGTAACTGGATTACCGAGCAGAAAACCCGTCTTAGCGCTAACCAACCGATTTTAACCGTCGTGGATTTAAGCGCCTATGAGGCTGAGTTAGCCGTGCCTGAGTCCTATGCGGACGATCTGGGTTTAGGCATGGAAGTCGAGTTGAGTTTTGGCAGTATTAAGTTAATGGGCAAGTTATCGTCAATTTCCCCTGAAGTGCGTAACCGTGAAGTGACCGCTAGGGTGCAATTTGACCAAAGCGACAGCCTAACACTGCGCCAGAATCAACGCATCTCGGCCCGAGTGTTATTAGAGCACAGACCCAATGTTCTTATGGTAAAACGCGGCGCCTTTATGACCAGCGGTGGGGGTAATGTGGCTTATCAAATCGAGGGCGATTTAGCCAGTCGTCGTGAGGTTAAGCTCGGCAGTACTAGCCTGAGCCAAGTCGAAGTGCTTGATGGTGGCAAAGCCGGAGATGAGTGGGTTATTTCAAGTGTCGACCCCTTTAATCACGCCGAACAGGTCAGAATTCATTGATGACCGATATTCGTAAATTATTAAACAACCAATCTGATGAATTTAACAGCGCAGTGATCAGGGTGAATGACGAAACCTGCTGTGACATGGATAAGAATAGGAGCCGGATATGCGTGATAAACAATTTGATATCAGCGTGTTGATGTCATCCAAAATGTTTGGAGTACTAGCCTTATTATTACTGGTGGTTGCGGTGGAACTAAGTATCGGTGAGGCCAATAGCTGGTTTTTCCTCGGACTCAATTTGTTGGAATGGAGCAATCCTTTGGATGAGTTTCGCCAAGTGGGTGAGGTTTCAACCGAAACTGCCAACCTTATGTTGGGCGCTTTTATGTGGTTTTTAGAGTGTGTTGTTGAGCCATTCTTTGGCTGATTACGGTCGTACATGAGTCGATGCCTAAGGTGTAGACGCAGAGTCTAGGCGCAAAAATAGATTTGATTATTTAAAGGAAATTAACATGTTATCAATGAAGAATGTGAGCAAGGTTTTTAAAACGGATTTAGTAGAAACCCACGCCCTGCGCGATTTTAACCTCGAGGTGAACGAAGGCGAATTTGTCGCTGTCACAGGTCCTTCTGGCTCGGGTAAAACCACCTTTTTAAATATTGCAGGTTTACTCGAAGGTTTTACCCACGGTGACTATTTTCTCGATGGGATTAACGTGTCTAACTTGAGCGATAACAAGAGCGCCACTATCCGAAATGAGAAAATTGGCTTTATTTTCCAAGGTTTTAACTTAATTCCCGATCTTAACTTAGCTGAGAATATTGAAGTGCCGCTGCGCTATCGTGGTTTTAATGCCAAGGAGCGTCAACGTCGTGTACAAGAGGCATTAGAGCAAGTGGGCTTAGCTTCACGGCTCAAACATTTACCTACTCAGTTGTCGGGTGGACAACAACAAAGGGTGGCGATTGCTCGTGCTTTAGCGGGGGAGCCACGTTTCCTACTCGCCGACGAACCTACGGGAAACCTCGACAGCCTAATGGCACGTCAAGTGATGGAATTACTCGAAAATATCAATCAAGCGGGCACGACCATTATCATGGTGACGCACGATCCTGAACTCGCTCGCCGCGCCCAACGCAACATTCAAATTGTTGATGGTCAAGTGTGTGATTTTACTATGTATCATCAAGGTCATCGACATGTCAGTGACATCACTGCTGCGACTGATATCGACAAACTTGTCGCCAACGCCGACCGTTAAGGATATGCATTATGTTCTTTTATTATGTTGATTTAGCTTGGCGCAGCATTAAGAAAACCCCAGTGCTGTCGCTGTTGATGGTGTTGGCGATTTCGATTGGTATTGGTATCACGATTACTACGTTAAACGTGTACAAGATGATGTCATTTAATCCCGCGGGTGAACGCTCTGATGAGTTAAATGCGGTACAGCTTTGGAGCCAAGGCCCTGATTCTTGGGATGAGTTAAACTCGTTAGTGACTTACCAAGACGCGATGAATCTGCGCAACAATACCTTACCTAAACGCCAAGCTGCGATGTTTCGCACTGGGATGGCAGTGCAAACGGAGGATGCCAATTTTGCGCCTATTTTAGAAAGCATTCGGGTGACGGACAGTGACTTTTTTAAGCTGTTTGACGTGCCATTTTTGTACGGTAATGCGTGGGATAAATCCGTCGACACTGAACCTGCTTATCAAGTGGTGATTAACGATAAACTCAATCAAAAGTTGTTTGCGGGTCAAAACAGTGTTGGCAAAGTTATCTATCTTAATCGTAAACCTTATCAAGTGGTTGGGGTGATTGAAGCTTGGGATCCTAAGCCTAAATATTATGATCCCACTAACGGCGCCTTTAACGACACGGAACAAATTTTTGTGCCGTTTTCGCTGACGCCTATCGAAGAGTTTGATGTATGGGGTAACACGTCGGGTTGGAAGTTTGAGACGATGAATAGTTACAGCGATCGCCTTAACTCTGAAAAAGTGTGGCTGCTGTATTGGGTTGAGTTACCAAATAAAGACGCAGTAGCCAGTTACCGTTCTTGGCTCAGCAATTATGTGGCGGAGCAAAAAGCCCTAGGCCGTTTTACGGATAATAAATCTGCCGCTGACTCAGTCAAAGTATCCGATGTGGCAACTTGGCTTGAATACAATCATGTGGTGCCCGAAGACAATAAAATCTTGGTTGGCTTGAGTGCGCTGTTTTTAAGTGTTTGTTTAGTCAATATATTAGGTTTAATGCTGACAAAGTTCCTCAAGCGAGCCCCCGAGGTGGGAGTGCGCCGCGCAATCGGTGCTAGCCGTGGTCAAATCTTCGCTCAATATATGGTTGAAGTGGGCATGATTGGCTTATTCGGTGGTTTGCTGGGACTGGCTTGGGCCTACGCTTCGCTTTATGGGTTATCGGCTCAGTTTGAGGTCTCAAAGGGGTTAACCCATTTATCGGCGAGTATGTGGATTATCACACCAAGTATTGCGGTAGGCACAGCCTTGTTGGCTGGCTTGTATCCCGCATGGGTTGTGTGTCGCACTAAACCTAGCGTTTATCTTAAAAGCCAGTAAGGGACTCATTATGTTGCATATTAAACCTATTCTCAGCAGTTTATTGCGCAGTAAAAGCGGTCCAGTCTTACTGCTTATTCAGATTATCCTGTCTGTGGCGATTGTGGCGAATGCGAGCTTTATTATTCAAGAGCGTTTAGCCCTGATGCAGCGTGATTCGGGGATTAAAGAGTCAGAAGTCTTGACCTTTAGCTTGTTCAACTTCGATCCATTGATTGATAAAACCGCGCAAAACAAAATTGATCAGCAAATTTTGCGGGGGCTACCCAATGTGATTGATGCGACCTCAACCAATATGTTGCCGTTAAGCGGTGGCGGCTGGTCGAGCACGTTAAATCTGGGCCCCGACCCAGATAGCGCTAAATCGACACCGCAATTTGCCATGTATTTAGGGACAGATCACACCATTGAGACCTTAGGAATTAAGCTGATTGAGGGACGTAACTTTTACCCCCATGAACTTAAGGATAACCTCGATAGCCCTAGCCGATTAGCGATCATCTCCAGTGTGTTAGCCAAAGCCATTTGGCCTGATGAATCCGCACTTGGTAAAGTGTTGTATGAAGGTAAGGATGCACAGATCACTGTGATTGGCGTAGTCGAAAAACTACAAGGCGCGTGGATTGACAGTTCTAGCCTTGAAAATAGTGTGATTCAAAATGTGGATTATGGCAGCAGTTCTTACATGGTACGGGCCAAACCTGAGTTTCACGCCGAGCTTAAAGACGCGATAAAAAAAGCGCTGCTGGCCGAGAATCCAAACCGAGTGCTCGATGGATTTAAGTCAATCGAGGCCTTAAAAGATAGTTCATACCGAGATCATAAATTGATGATTACTGTGCTAACTATGATGGTGGTGTTGTTATTGCTTATCACCTCGCTTGGTTTAACGGGCATGGTGATGTTTAATATCCAGCGCCGCACTAAGCAGATAGGTACCCGCCGCGCATTGGGTGCTAAAAAGCGCGATATTATCAGTTACTTCCTCGTGGAGAACTATTTGATTTGCTTAGCGGGAGGCGTGCTTGGCGGCTTGTTAGCGATACAGTTAGGCCAACAGTTAATGAAAATCTATAGCTTGCCTATGTTGGACTTAAGCTACCCACTAATTACTGTGGCAGGTTTGTTTATTGTCACCACGTTAGCGGTTTACTTGCCGGCGCGTAAGGCGGCAAATATTTCGCCAGCAACCGCAACTCGCAGCGTATAGCGGAATATTTGATGTCACTCAAGGTGCGATAAAAGCTCGACAAAAGTGCGATAACAATAGGATGTTATTGCACTTTTTGTTACTTTACGGTTAACAGTTTTACTTAGGACAACACTCACACTTATGGATACTATCCTTATCGTCGATGACAATCATGCCATCTGCCAAGCCCTAGGTTTGATGCTAGAACTCAATGATTATCGGGTGCTGATTTGCCATAGCCCAGAGGACGCTCTTGGATTATTGACGACGCAAGATGTGGATTTAGTGATTCAAGATATGAACTTTACCCGAGATACCACCTCGGGTGAGGAAGGTCGGCAGCTGTTTTATGCCCTGCGCGAACGCCAAGGGGATTTGCCGATTATTTTGATGACGGCGTGGACGCAACTCGAAACGGCAGTTGAATTAGTCAAAGCGGGCGCTGCCGATTATATGGGCAAACCTTGGGATGACGCTAAGCTACTCAATAGCATCACTAATCTGATTGCGCTTTATAAACTCTCCCGTGCTAACCACCGCTTGGAGCGGGTGAATCATCAACGTCAAGTGGCGATCGCCGATGCGGATCTCTGCGGTATTGTCTTTGGTAGCGGTGCAATGCAGCGTTGTATTGATTTAGCCTTGCAACTGGCACGCTCAGATGTGTCGGTCTTGATCACTGGCCCCAATGGCGCGGGTAAAGACAAGCTTGCCGATATTCTCCACGCCAATTCACCCTTAAAAAACAAACCTTTCATCAAGGTTAATGTCGGTGCTTTGCCGATGGATTTATTAGAGGCCGAGCTGTTTGGTGCCGAGGCGGGCGCTTTTACGGGCGCGACTAAAGCACGTATTGGCCGTTTCGAAGCGGCAGACGGCGGCACGCTGTTTTTAGATGAAATTGGCAATTTACCTTTGTCTGGGCAAGTGAAATTATTGCGGGTGTTACAAACCGGCGAATTTGAACGCTTAGGAAGCCATAAAACCCAGAAAGTAAAAGTGCGGGTGATCAGTGCGACTAATGCGGATCTGGCCCAAGATATCGCTGAAGGGCGTTTTCGTGAAGATTTGTTTTACCGCTTAAACGTGATTGAACTGGCATTGCCACCGCTGAATCAACGCATCGATGATATTTTACCTTTAGTGCAGCATTTTATTGGCCGCGATTTTAGCTTGAGTAAACCTGCGTTGCAGGCGTTATTACAGCACCGCTGGCCGGGAAATGTGCGCGAGCTTGAAAACGCCTGTAAGCGAGCCGTATTGTTGGCGCAAAGCCATGTGTTGACGGAAGCTGACTTTGGTTTGGCGACTGTTGCGAGTGTTATAAAATCGGCTTCCAGTGTTTCAGCTGTATCTGAGTCGCGGCTATTTGGTTTGAGACACTCTGATCCTCTGCCTGTTTATTCGCCCGCTTCCATCCCCGTAAATACCGCATTTTATCATGAGTCTGTTCGTGCCCAAGTGTCAGATGCCAATGAGGCGATAGACGTGAGCCGAGAAGATATCGAAGCGGCGCTAAAACAGCATCATGGCGTAATTGCTCGGGTGGCAAAAGCGCTTGGACTCAGTCGCCAAGCGCTGTATCGGCGGATGGACAAGTTTGGTTTAGATAAGTCATAGGCTAAGTGCAGATGCTAGGGTAAAGGCTATCGATTAAGGAATCTGAGTGTTAATTCGAACTAAACTTATCATTTTTTCAATGGCTTGCTGCGCCTTTGGCGTCTTGCTGAGTTTTGCCTTGGTGAAGTATATCTCACCCTATGCTTCGTCTGTTGCCACGTCTAACACGATTGAAATCCCTGATGTTAATGTGCAACTCGATTTTGCGGAGCTGGAGAAAACGGTCGCCTCCATCGAACTCGCCCTTAACAATAGTGAGCAATTGCAGGAGGCTGCGGCGATGCAAGCACACCAGAGGGCCGAGCAGATTAAGGCCGAGCTGCAAAAGCTTGAACAACTTAAACAAGAGCAGTTACAAATAAAACTCTTCAAGTTAGAACAACTTAAAGAAGGGCTGTTTAATTCTATTCCTCATGTGGTTGAGCCTTTACGTGTAGAACCGCTATCCATTTTACCGCCAAAAGCACCTGCATCTCCTGCGGTATCCGCTGAGATAGCGAAGGGAGAGCGTGTATCGAGTTTGACCTTAGGTGAAGGTTTGTTCGTGTTGTTTCTCGCTTGTACTGTCTGTGGTTTAGGTATTGCTTGGTTGACTCGACATCTCGGCCGCAGTTTAGATTCCCTTGAAGTCGGCTTGCTAAATTTTAGTGATAATGACTTTAGTGTGAGTATTCCTGAACATGGCGAAGGTCAGCTCAAAACCTTAGCGCAGTTATTTAACCATAGCGCTGCTAAATTGCGCCAAGAAAGGCAGTACATTTACCAGCGGGAGTTATTACTGGATAAGGTGATTCAAAGTTCTCCCAATGTGATGTTGTTACTGGACGATCATCAGCGGCTCATTTACGCTAATGATGCGGCGCGTCACCTATTCCATAAAAAGGGCAGAATGGAAGGCTTGAGCTTAGATGAATTGCTGGTGGATTTGCCCGAAGTATTGGCCTTAGCGCTTAAACATGAAAAGAACGGACTCTTCGCCATGGGTGAAGATGATGTGGAAACTTGGTATTTAAGTCGCGGCCAATTTTTATTGAATAACCAACAGCATAACTTGATTTTGCTCAAGCAGATGACCCGCGAGCTCAATCGTCAAGAGGTGGCAGTATGGAAAAAAGTCATCCGCATTATTAGCCATGAACTCAATAACTCAGTGGCGCCCATCGCATCCATGGTGAACTCCGGCCGGCTGCTCACCAAAGATATCGATAATCCTAAGCTAACTTTGATTTTCGATACGATCGAGAATCGCACCAGTCATCTAAGCCAATTTATCTTCAACTATGCCCGTTTTGCTAAGTTGCCGCTCCCACAACGGCGTCAGGTGAATTGGACGCAATTTACTGCCCAGTTAACTCAGCATTATCCCTTTAAACTCATTCATGAGTTACCTGAGGTTGATGGTTTTTTCGATCAAGGACAGATGGAGCAAGTGCTCCTCAATTTACTTAAAAACGCCCATGAATCTGGCTCAAACCCCGAGGATGTCACTCTATCGATTCGGTATCAAACCTTAGTGGATGGTGGAGGTTTTAGTATTGTGATTGAGGATCGCGGCGCAGGTATGTCTGGTGAAGTATTAGAGCAGGCGCTACTGCCGTTTTACTCAACAAAACAATCGGGTACAGGCTTAGGTTTACCTTTGTGCCGTGAAATTATCGAAGCCCACGATGGCAGTATTAGCATGCATAATCGCAGTGACGGTGGCCTGTTGGTTCGACTATGGTTACCACAATAATGCTAGCGTTTTGAATTAACACCGTAATGCGACTCTTAAGTCGCATTTTTATTGCTTATCTTATCTGCTTGTTTAATGCATAACTCCTATCCTCAACAGCCTCTTGGCGTATTAGCCAAATGGGCTATTTTTGCATTTTTACCTTAGCTCTTCGGGCTAATTTGCCCCCTAGCGTAATGACGGGAGATCTTTAACCCTGTTAACCTGTTTTATCGAAAATTTGCGTTAAAACTCACCTTGTTCTAACAGAGGTTAGCGCGGTTTTTAAGGTTCGATTAAAAAGGTTAAGGAGGGATAAGTGAAACAGTTAAAACAGCGTCTGCTGATCTGCGTTTTATGTCCATTCCTGCTGCTGGCTTCCCCTATCACTATTGCCGATAACGACATTGAAATTAGTGGCTTAGTAATAGATAGAACCTTGACTCGGTTTGGTAAGGACTTTGGCTTTTACTACTCAAGCTATTGGCGCGAACTGCCCTTTACCCAAGGTTTTAACGTCACTCTATATGAGACAGTGTTTCCACAGGCTGGAACCGTTTTAACCTTAGAGGTAAACGGGACTCGGATTTACACCACCCATTTTGGTCGTCGTGCAAATCCGATTAAAGAGAGCGCAGAACAGGCGATTTTGCTTACGATTGATTATTTAGCGCAAGTCAGAGCCAATGCAATAACAGGTGATTTTTCAGGAACATCGGACGACTTTTAGGATAATAATAATGACATACAGGACGTTACTTGCTCTTGTCACGCTATGTGTGGCAAGCAGTGGCCAAGCCACTGAATTGATTTATACGCCAGTGAATCCCAGTTTTGGCGGCAATCCACAAAATGGGGCTTTCTTATTAAATAAAGCCCAAGCCCAGAATGACAATAAATCTACCTCTACCGAGAAGGACTTTGTCACCCGTTTTAAAGAATCCCTAGAGCGTAATATCATTAACTCAATCACCCGCGGTGTTGCTGATGGTGAAATTACCGATGGTGTTTACGATACAGGTGATTTTCGGATTGAAGTGGCTTCAACGGGAAATGGCGTGATGCTAACTATTACTAATACTGAAACCGGTGAAGTCACTGTGATTGAAATGCCGACATTCGGAGGAGTCAACTAATGGCCCGTCTAGTGTTAGTGAGTTTATTACTGCTAAGTGTGTCGGCCTGTAGCCTGATCTCCAAACCCGATTTAAATATCACGGCTGCCGAGGTTAACCCCTTGAGTGAGGTGATGCGTGGGCTGCAAACTCAACCAGGACCTAAGTTTCCTATCCCTGTGGCCGTGTATTCCTTTCGCGATCAAACTGGCCAATATAAGCCGCAGGCTAACGTGAGTTCGTTTTCGACCGCGGTGACTCAGGGCGCAACATCGATGTTGATGCAGACTTTGCTCGACTCTAAATGGTTTACACCCGTTGAGCGTGAAGGGCTACAAAATTTGCTTACCGAGCGTAAGATCAGCAACAAGCAGAGCGGTACTAAGGGCGATGAAGTGCCCGTATTATCCACCGCCAGATTGTTACTCGAAGGTGGGGTGATTAGTTATGAGACCAACACTAGCACTGGTGGTAGCGGGGTCGAATACTACGGCATTGGTGCCTCTGAAATGTACCGTGAAGATCTGGTGACCATTTATCTACGCGCCGTGGATGTACACACAGGTAAAGTCATGATGTCGGTCTCAACCAGCAAACGTGTTTTATCCCAAGAAATGCGTGCGGGTTTGTTCCGTTACACGAGTTTAAATCGATTAGCCGAGGCTGAAGTCGGTTTTACTACCAATGAGCCAGTGCAATTTTGCGTATTACAAGCCATTGAATTGGCGGTCGCTGAGCTGATTGATAAGGGTATCAAACAAGGTTACTGGAGCCCAACTCAAGTGGCGCAGCCAGCAGAAAAAGCCCAGGAGTTGAGTCAGGGCTAGGTGCCTGAAAGCCGGTATTAGATGCTAGAGCAAAGCAGACTTCTGCTTTAGCACTTAGTCGCGATAGCGAAAAAGAAAACCGAGCCAGTTAAGCTGACTCGGTTTTTTATTGCGGTTATTACAGCAGTCAGTTGATATTAGGCTATTTTAGTCCGCTTGCATGGCCTTCCAAAACAGTTCAAAACTGGCATCACGGTATGTTTTATCTGTCCCCAAGTGCGGGTTATCGATAAAGAATCGGGTTGCAGCTAGATATTGGCCGTGGCAGTTTTCTAGCATCAATTCCACTGGATAATGGGCGATTAGCCCCATCATTTGTCCCTGCTTAATGAGTTCGCTAATAAAGCCTAAGATGCTATTCATCGCTTGATCGCGCACCTTAGCTGCAATCATGGGTGACATTGAATATTGCTGAAAAAACAGTTGTTTGACAGGGTTATCCAGCGACCAGTCTATCGCACTTTGCCATAGTTGTAGGGCATTGTGTTTAAGATCGCTGCCCTTATGGGTGTTTAACAGTAAGGCATCGGCAAATTCTTGTTTTATGTTAAGAAACAAAGATTCCATCAAGGCTTCCTTAGAAGGGAAGTGATGGAACAAGGTGCCCGTTGCTACACCTGCTTGTTTCGCAATCGAGGCGGTAGACGTGCCATGAAATCCTTGGCTGACAAAGAGCGCTAAAGCAGTATCGAGAATAGCTTGGCGTTTATCAGTCATGGTTTTAATGGGTTGTGCTGTTGATGGTTTATTCAAGATTTATCCCCCAATGACTAGCGCAAAAATAGCTTCATTAAGATGCGCTGGATAAAAGTGCCGTAGGGCGGGTGAACAAATTTGCCTGTGTTGAATCGGCCACGGCTGAGTACCGTTTTAGCGTGGCTGAAGGTCAAAAAGCCTTCCTTGCCATGGTAATGCCCCATGCCCGACGGGCCTATTCCGCCGAAGGGCGCATCGTCGGCGGCGACATGAAACACGGTTTCATTGATACAAACACCGCCAGAATGGGTCTGCTGGAGGATCTTTTGCTGAGTTGGCTCATCGAAACTCATCACATAAAGCGCTAAGGGTCTGGCTCTGTGGTTGATGTACTGAATCGCTTCATCTAAGGAGTCGTAGCCAATGATCGGCAGTAATGGACCAAAGATTTCCTCTTGCATCAATAGCATGTCTTCACTGGTGTGAGTTATCAACTGAGTTGCGAGTTTACGATGTTGGCTATCTATGGCTTCGTCAGTTGCTGAAATAACACGGGCACCTTTTACTTTGGCGTCTTCGAGCACTGTCATCAAGCGGTCAAACTGACGTGTATTAATGATGCTGCCATAGTCCTTATTGTGGTTAATGGTGCCGTACATGGCCTTAAACTTAGCTTGGTAGGCGGCGATAAAGTCATCCACCTTGGCTTTAGGGCAAAGCACATAATCAGGTGCGACACAGATTTGCCCGGCATTCAAACACTTACCGTAAATCATTCGTTCTACTGCTATCTCAAGCGGCATATCGGGGGCGATAATCACAGGGGATTTACCACCCAATTCGAGTGTTACTGGGGTGAGATTATTCGCTGCGGCGCGCATCACATGGCGGCCGACTGTGGTCGAGCCTGTAAAGAGTAAATGATCGAAGGGCAGGGCAGAAAATTGGGCAGCAATGTCCGCCTCACCTTCAACAACCGCCACGTGGGATTCATCGAAGACTTGTGCCAATAACTGTTTGATCACTTGGTTGGTCGCTGGGGTAAATTCAGACATTTTGAGCATGGCATGATTACCCGCGGCAATAGCAGTAACTAGCGGGCCAATTGACAGCATGACGGGGAAATTCCACGGCACGATAATGCCGATCACACCCAAAGGTTGATAATGCACTGTGACTTTGGCGGGTGCGAGTAAGATGCCGGCATGGCGAGCGCTGGGCTTGAGCCATTTTTTGAGGTTTTTCAAGCTGTAATTGATGTTGTTGATGACAGGCATAATGTCTGAGATCAGGCTGTCATCAATCGATCTATGGCCGTAGTCTTGGCTTAAGGCTTCGACTAAGGGTGTTTGAAATTGCAGTATGGCCGCCTTCAGTCGAGTTAATTGCTCCACTCGCGTAGCGTAATTAGGATTCGGCGCCGCTAAATAACTGCTGCGTTGGCGTTGGAGCAACTGAGTCAGTGGCGAAGTATTAAGGTGTTCGGTGGCCATATTCATAGTGGTTGCTCCAAGGGAAATGGTAGGCAGAGTCTTATTCGGTACTTTATTTAAGTAATCGTCTAGATTGAGTCTTTTATTAAATCAGTACCGACTGATTAGTCGGTTTATCCTAGCTTGCTTAGTGAGATGGTGCAAGGTATCTGGTGTATTTTTGAGCAAGATCACGGCTTGTTGTGGCGTTAGCTTTTACACTAAATCAAGGGTTGTTACATAAGGAGTATGTATGGCATTGTTAAAGCACGGAATTTCGATTGGTATTGAGCGTTATGGTGATGATGATTTTTTCGTTACCTTTAAAGCTATCGGTACCTTAACTCATCAAGACTACGAAATGATGGTGCCTGTGTTGGAGTCTGCATTAGCTGGGGTGAAAGATCCTGATATCTTTGCCTTGGTAGATGTCACCGAGTTGGAAGGCTTGGAACTACAGGCCGCTTGGGACGATCTCAAACTTGGGGTGAAGCATATTCGTCATTTCGAGAAAATAGCCATCGTCGGTAAGACGACTTTGCAGGAAGTGTTGGCTAAATTGGCAAACTGGTTTACGCCTGCTGAGGTAAGGTTTTTTGTTGATAATGGCGATGCTGTTGCTTGGCTAAGAGACTAAGGTTGTGAGATGAAGTTTGTGGTCTGCCAATGCGCTAAATCGGGCGTTATAGCAGCACAGTAAAGATTCACCCAGCAATCCATTCGCGCCATAGAAGGAGTACAAATTATGCGTACAGGTCAAATACTCTGGCCCACAGATTTTTCGGAAACTGCGGCCCATGCACTGAGTTATGCCATTGAAATGGCTAATCTATACCACGTAGGGCTAAAAATCTTACATGTGGTTGAACAGCCGATCGGTGATGAAAACTTTATGATTCTATCTATTACCCCTGAAGAGCTTGCTAAAAGCATGGAGGAAGCGGCGGCAACTAAAATGCGAGCACTATTGGATGGATTGAATACTGAGCTTCCTATCACTACCTTGATCCGCCGTGGCGATCCTGTCTATCAAATTTTAGAAGAGGCCAACAGTAAAGACATTGGCATGGTAGTAATTGCTAGCCATGGCCGAACTGGGATTTCGCATTTTTTACACACCAATGTCTCAGAAGCGGTGGCGAATGGTGCAGCTTGTCCTGTGCTTGTGGTTAAGTAACTGGCTTTGACTCTATAAATTCAAAGGGCGCTTATAGCGTCCTTTCTTTTTGATTGATAAAGAATAATTAATTGAAATGGGTACGCAAGAAGCATAGCAAACTGCTATAAAATAGTGGTATTTTGGCCTTAATAATTAGCTTAATTAAAAACTCAAATGATGGATAAGCTTATGCGTACTCAAGAAGTGTTATGCCCTACGGATTTTTCATCCACTGCGGCCCATGCGTTAAAATATGCGGTTGAAATGGCAAATGTTTATCACGTCGATATTCGGTTGTTGCATGTGACTAGCCCTGCCCGTGGCGCCCATTGTTATGGTATTGCGGTCGATATTCCCGCTACATTGGAAAATGAACTCAAAGCTTTCGTTGATGCAAAAATGCAAAGTTTGCAGCAGGAAATGCAGCAGAACCTTACCGAAGGGCTCAATATTAAGTTAGTCGTGCGCCATGGTGATGCTATTGATGAGATTTTAGCGGAAGCCGTTGATGTAGGCATGGTGGTTATCGCTAGTCATGGGAGCAGCGGTTTAGCTGACTTTTTAAAACCCCACGTTACACAGGATATTGTTAAGTACGCTAAGTGCCCTGTGTTGGTGGTGAAATAACACTATGGGATAAGTTTAGTAGGAATCATTTTTGATCATTTTAGGTTCTGTTAACTTAGTCGACGCCTCGGCTTCATTGTCAAATGACATCAGGCGTCGATACTTTTCCTGCAGAGCCACTAAGCTACCATCTTGGGTAATTTGTTTGAGTCCCGCATTAAAATCATCCCGAATTTGTTCACTGAGAAACGCGAACTTGTATTCCGTAGGTGGGAATATTTGGTGGCAAATAGCCTGTTGTTTTAAGTCTTTCTCAGTGAGTTTGCCCTCAAGATAGGCCTGCTTTAAGTAGTATTTGAAAATATTTTTATCCATCACAACGACATCGGCCCTGCGCTTCATCAGCATATAAACCTGCTGCACTTGCCTCGCTTGTTCTTGGTAGCCACTATTGGTCTTAACCATATTGGCAAACTCTTCCCCCAGTAACGATGATGCACGTTGAAAGGCGACGACTTGTTTGTTGTTTAAATCGTTTATGCTATTGATGTTAAAATGATTACTTTCGAGGCTGATGGCGCAGTTTTGGTAGGTTATCGCAACGTTGGAATAAAAAACGTTGTTAATCATTCCTTCTTTGATGTTGATGATGCCATCGAGTTTACCTTCCCTGAGTTCATGGAAAGTGCGCGCCAGTGGTAAGTAGTGGATAGAAGCTGTATGGCCTTTAACGGCGAGGGCTTGGTTAAGCAATTCGAGTTCGATCCCGCTATTTGTTGCTTGGATGACATAGGGTGGGATAGACAGGCTGACGCCTATCTTAATTTCAGCCGCTTGGCTGAGCTGAGCGCCGCATAGGATGAGTAACCCCATCAATTTATAGCGGTTACGACGAGCCACTGAGCTATTTGGCTTATTGAGTTTATGCGCCATAAGTTACCAACACCTCCGCGGTATACACTTGCAACTGTGTTTGATACTCGCCAAGTCATTCCATGACTTTCTTGAGTAAGTGTAGTGTGTCTGTGAACTCAGCACGGCTTTATTTATCAAATACACATTAACGCTTTAACCTATGACAGGCTCAAAAGGATGAGCCCGGTTCAGTCAGAAAAGCAATTTCTTCCGCCGTAGACTCCCTGCCTAAGATAATATTTCTATGTGGATAGCGGCCAAACCTGTCGATAATCGCTTTATGGCGCAGTTCAAACGTTAGGTTTGTTATCGCAGCTTCGCGATTAAACAGTTTTACTGCTACTTGGTGAATGGCTGCCGATTCGCTGTGCATATAGGGCATAAATAGAAAAGGGACTTGTTTGGATTTTAGTGCGGTATCGACCCGTTGGGCAACGGCCTCTTGGGCGAGCACTAAGGCTATCGCATCGGCTTCGAATGCGGCAGGCGTATCGCGGTAAATATTACGGGAGAATTGATCGAGCACTATTATCTCAGCTAATCGACCTTGAGGCGTGATTCGCCAATGTGAAAGTTCCCCCTGTTTGGCTTGAAATAGCACACTTTCGAAGCGTTGTTTGATCTGGATATCAAATTCAACATCTTTAATCCACCAGAGCTTTGGGTCAATGTCTTCAAACCAAAATGTCAGTATTTGGTCTGCTGTGATTGTCTGGCTCATTTTAGCCTTTCTTCATAGGTGTTGAGTGATATTAGAAATAACAGTTGTTGGGGGAGGATGACAAGTCGTTTCGTTTGATTTAAGTGCAGATTTGTTATCTGATGATCTTGTCGCGAACCGTAAGTATTTAGCATTGGCTATTGCCTTATTGACTGAATATAAAGTAGTTTTGATGATAATTACTTTTGTTTCCAGATAGGTCATCCTATGTCACTTTCAATGCCAGCATCCCAACAGGTTTCAAAGCAAAATAAGGCGTTTCTGCGTAAGTTATATTTGGCGCATTTAATGGATGATGACCGCCATAATCTATTATCACTCAATAAGTTAACCGGAATGCCTCGCCGAACTTTACAGGATGCTATCGCAGCTTTTGAGGATATAGGTATTCGAGTCGAGTTTGTGCAGGAAGGCAGCCGTAACAATTCAGGTTATTACCGCATAGTCACCTGGGGGCCAATCAGCAGCGCTTGGGTCGATACCCATCTAAGCGAAATCGCTGAGCTGATAGGATTTTACGATAAGTCAATTTAAACGCTGTTTGTTACCAAGGACGAATTTGAGAACTCTTCAACTATTAGGTTTTATTCTTGCCATTGCAGGCGTCATTTTGGGATATATAACGCTAGCATCTATTGACGGTCAAACATCTGAAGCTTCTGCTGGGGCTGCGGGTTTAGGCATGATTTTTATGGTATTACCAACCTTTGGCTGTTCTGCGTTAATGTTGGTACCTTCTTCTTTAACATTATGCAAATCAGAAGTAAGGCTACGTACCTATTTTAAAGGGAGTTTTTGGTTGAGTCTGTGGAAATTGAATTTAGTTATTTCTGCTGTATATATCCTTGTTACTCTTTATGTGGGCTGTTTATGGCTACAAATCAGCATTGGTCGCTAACGAGTGAATCATCTTGTTCATAATATGTTCATTTTTTATGCTTAACCTTCAACGCGAGTCTCACCCGAGGATATTGCATTCGTTTGCATAGATATTTGAGCATTTTCTCTTCGTTACTCCTTTGCCAATTTTCTGGCCTGACCAGCCTAAACTCCCTATAATCGGCTGCAAATGTCATCACGTTACATAGTGTTCACATCTAAATACCCTACATACTTAAAATAAAAAGGAACCTTGTTCCATGTTAGAAAAACTGTTCAAACTGAAACAAAATCAAACGAGCCTCAAGCAGGAAGCGGTCGCAGGTTTGACAACATTTATGACGATGGCCTACATCATTTTTGTGAACCCAATGATGTTAGCCGATGCGGGCATGGACCATGGTGCTGTATTTGTGGCGACCTGTTTGGCGGCGGCTGTCGGCTGTTTGGTTATGGGTCTGATGGCGAATTATCCCATTGCGCTTGCTCCAGGTATGGGACTTAATGCCTTTTTTACCTACACAGTCGTGGGTGAAATGGGTTACAGCTGGGAGACTGCGTTAGGCGCGGTATTCCTGTCGGGAATTTGCTTTTTAATCTTGTCCTTAGTGCGTATTCGAGAATGGATTGTAAATAGTATTCCCATGTCGTTACGTATCGGTATTGCTGCAGGTATTGGTTTGTTTCTTGCCCTGATTGGCCTTAAGAGCGCCGGTATTGTGGTGGCAAGTCCTGCTACGCTAGTGACGCTGGGCGATATCACGGCATTTCCGGCGGTTATGGCTGTGCTGGGCTTTTTCCTCATTATTGCTATGGTGCAGCGGGGAATGAAGTCGGCGGTGATTGCCAGCATTCTGATTATCACTGGCCTAGGACTAGTGTTTGGTGATGTGCAGTATCAGGGCATTGTATCAATGCCACCTTCAATCGCACCTACATTTATGAAGATGGATTTATCCCAAGTATTTGAAGTAACTATGTTATCAGTCGTTTTTGCCTTCTTATTTGTGGATCTCTTCGATACCTCTGGCACCTTAGTGGCGGTTGCACAGCGCGGTGGTTTTCTCGATGATAAAGGCCGTTTACCACGTCTGAATCGTGCCTTAACCGCTGACAGTTTAGCAACGATTGCGGGGGCGGCTTTTGGCACTTCCACCACGACAAGTTATATCGAAAGTACTGCGGGTGTGAGCGCAGGTGGCCGTACTGGTTTAACGGCCGTTGTGGTGGGATTACTCTTCATTGCTGCGTTATTTTTATCGCCATTGGCGGGGATGATCCCGGCTTATGCGACTGCGGGCACACTGTTTTATGTAGCGATTTTGATGATGTCGGGACTGGTGCATGTCGAATGGGAAGATTTGACTGAAGCCGCGCCTGTGGTGGTTGTGTGTATATTAATGCCGCTAACGTTTTCTATCGCGACGGGCATTGCCTTTGGGATCATCTCATATGCAGCAATCAAATTACTCACAGGTCGCTTTAGCGATCTTAATGTGGGCATTTTAGTATTAGCCGCATTGTTTGTAGCTAAGTTTGTCTATGGTTGATGCTGTCGATTAATTCACCTGTACAGTAAAAACTCGCAGCGTAGATTGTTTACATTTTTTTGAGGGCCATCTAATCGATGGCCCTTTTTAATGCGCGATTCTAAGCAAAAACGAAAATTTATCTCGAGTTAATAACTCCTTGCTACCAATTACTCAGCGGATTAGGTATAAGGATTGTTCGGTTATTTTGTTACAAATGAATAATGAACTTAAGTGAGATTGCGTATCGCCGCGTGGTAGTGAAGTTAGGGACGAGTGTGCTGACCTCTGGCAGTAAACAGCTAGATAAAGCCCACATGGTTGAGCTTGCTCGTCAAATGGCCGCACTGATGAAGTCAGGGGTCGAAGTCGTATTATGCACCTCAGGGGCAATTGCCGCTGGGCGTGAACATCTCCAATACCCGACGCTGCCCGACACTATGGCCAATAAGCAATTGTTAGCCGCTGTCGGGCAAAGTCAGTTGATCCTCGCTTGGGCACAACTCTTTAGTATTTATGGGCTGCATGTGGGCCAATTGCTGCTGACCCGTGCCGATTTGCAGGATAGGGAGCGTTACCTTAACGCCCGCGACACGCTCAATGCCTTGTTGGCGAATAATATTGTGCCGATCATCAATGAAAACGATGCCGTTGCCACCAATGAGATCAAAGTGGGCGATAACGACAATTTATCGGCGCGCGCAGCACTCTTATGCGATGCTGACTTATTGATTTTATTGACGGATCAAAAGGGCTTATTCGATGCCGATCCGCGCACTAACCCGAACGCTAAGTTGATTTCACAGGTGGTGAAGATTGACGATAGTTTGCGTATGTTGGCGGGCGGTTCTGTATCGGGTTTAGGTACGGGTGGTATGTCGACTAAATTGGAAGCGGCGGATATTGCTCGCCGTGCAGGCATTGAAGTGGTTATCGCCTCTGGCCATCACCCTGATGTGATCAAAAAGGTGGTCGCCAAAGAGTCCGTCGGTACTCACTTTAGTGCCATCGAAAACCCGCTCGAAAGCCGCAAACAGTGGATTCTAGCGGGACCTGCGACTCAAGGTTCTTTAGTGCTTGATGCGGGCGCGGTCAAAGCCGTGACTGACAAGGGCCGCAGTCTATTGTCTAAAGGTATCGTAGGCGTTAAAGGTCAGTTTGAACGTGGTGCGACGCTACAATTAGTTGATCAACAAGGTAAAGTGATTGCTAAAGGGATGACACGATACTGTGGCCAAGCCCTGAGTTTGATTGCAGGTAAGCATTCCGACGAGATCGAGTCTGTACTCGGTTACGATTATGGTGACGCAATAGTGCACCGCAACGACATGGTTGTCTTATAAGCGAGGTCTGTTTTGAGCCAAATGAATCAAGATCAGTATTTACAGCAACTTGGCCAAAATGCCAAACAGGCCAGTTATGCTTTAGCCAACTTAACGGCGAGCCAAAAGGCTGACTTACTCGAAGCTATTGCCGATGCGCTGACGGCAAACTCCGCCGCCATTTTAGCCGCTAATGCTAAAGACGTTGCCGCCGCTAAGAACGATGGATTAACTGAGGCGATGATCGACAGACTGTTGCTCGATGATGCGCGTTTAGCGGGCATTATCGGTGATATCAGCGATGTGATCCGCCTTGCTGATCCCGTGGGCGAAGAGTTTGGCAGCAAGTTATTAGATAACGGTTTAAGGCTGACTCGCCGCCGCGTACCGCTGGGCGTGATTGGGGTTATCTACGAGGCGCGCCCGAATGTGACTGTCGATATCGCGGTACTCGCCCTTAAAACGGGTAATGCGGTGATCCTCCGTGGCGGTAAAGAAACCCTTGAATCGAATAAGCTTATCAGCGAAGTGATCCGCGGCGCGATTGTCGCCCAAGGTTTGCCCATAGATGCGGTGCAATTTATTGATTCTTCAGACAGAGCCCTAGTGACAGGTTTACTTAAGCTCGATCAATATGTCGACATGATAGTGCCGCGCGGCGGTCAAGCATTGCAGCGCTTATGTGCTGAGCAAGCGACCATTCCGGTGATCTTAGGTGGCATAGGTATTTGCCACTTGTATGTCGATAAAAATGCCGACCTTGAGCGTGCCTTAGGCGTAATCGCTAATGCCAAAGTGCAGCGTCCAACTGTGTGCAATGCTCTTGATACCTTGCTGGTGGATGAGCGCGTGGCTAGCAGCTTTGTACCGCAAATTGCCGAATATCTGCATCGTCTAGGCGTGCGTTTTTCAGTTTGTGACACAAGTTTTAGTCTGCTGGATGGTTTAGGGTTCGATGTGACGCTTGCTAAGTCTGAGGATTTTGGTATTGAATGGCTGTCATTAACCTTAGGTATTAAAGTCGTGAGCGATATCGATGCCGCCGTTAGTCATATTCGCCAGTATTCTAGCGGCCATTCGGAAGCCATTTTGACCGATGATATTCATGCAGCGGCGCACTTTATGAATGAAGTGAACTCAGCCGCCGTGTATGTGAATGCCAGTACTCGTTTTACCGATGGCGGTCAGTTTGGTCTTGGCGCTGAAGTGGCTGTGAGCACGCAAAAACTGCACGCCCGCGGTCCAATGGGGCTTGAGGCATTAACCACATATAAGTGGTTAGCTTGGGGTGATTACACCAGTCGTGTTTAGCGGTAAATACTGATAAACCCAAAGCCGTTAACGCATTGCGTTGACGGCTTTTTTGTTTGCGGTATCCAACTGAATAGCGACATCAATATGTTTGGCTAACGAGTTTAGCTGCTTATGGTGAGCGGGGTATAAGTAACAAGTAACCAGATACAGAAAAATATCGTCGACATAACGACAGTAAATTTACGAAAGGCCTTGATGTATTCCAAGGTATAAATAAAGTACTTTTCTTGTACTCTGCGAGTGAGTAAAACCGAAGGCAGCATAAAACTGCAATAGAGCATGACTACCATAGTGGTAAAACTGTTTCCCCAGAAATGCTCATAAATAAATAAGGCGATGCAGAGTAGCATGGCGCACCAACTGATAGGGCTGATGCTATTTTCTGGATTCCATTGGGTTGATTTTTCCATCTGACTATCCTTAGTCGATTTGTACCTCAGTACAATTTATAGACGGATATCTCGACTTTATCAAACGCTTTCCACGGTTAGACTCAGTACGCTGGCCAGTTTGTTGCCGTTTGAGCCTTGTTCACCATTTATCCAATATGAGCGCGTACGACTTAAAGTGGAGTGAATTGCTTACTTAACGTTGAATGACTTGTGCTTAATGTGGTCGAGATAGCTTAAAGCATCTAGCTTAAAGTGTCTTGATATCGGCAAATTCGCCTTTGCAAAGCAGGGCTAAGTCTGTGGCCGCTAAGCTTATCTCTAAACCGCGTCTGCCCGCGCTGACATAAATCCTGTCGAAGCCTTGAGCGCTGGCATCAATCAAGGTTGGCAATTGTTTCTTCTGCGCTAAGGGACTAATACCGCCAACCAGATAGCCTGAGGATTTTTGTGCTAGGTCGGCATCGGCCATTTGTAGTTTCTTTTGTCTTAAGCATTTAGCTACGGCTTTTAGATTAAGCTGATGATCGACGGGCACTAGCGCGACGGCAATCGGCGCATGGGCTTTGTCGATGGCAACTAAAAGGGTTTTAAACACTTGTGCGGGTTCGAGCCCTAAGGTGTTAGCGGCTTCTTCGCCGTAGGCGGCGCAGTGTGGATCGTGGCTGTACTCTAAGATATCAAACGCGATCTTGGCTTTTTTAGCCAATCGGACGGCCGGGGTCATTTTATACTCCTTCACAAAACGGGGGATATTAGCGCTTAATCTTGGCTTAAAATGTTAGCCAGCTCTTTTAATTGGCTCATTGCCGTGAGCTAACATTATTTAAGGCTGTTACTCAACGATTATTCCGCTAGCTTTGTGCTTATCTTGTTTTTACGCTCTAAATAACGGGGCAGAAGTTGCTGCAACATCATCCCCGATAAAATAAAGGCTAGGCCGAGATAGGTTGCCATCGCAATCGTTTCTTGCAAAATCCACGCGATAAAACCAATCGACATCACAGGGGATAAAAACACCATAGTGCTGATGTTCGCGGTGCGAGTGGCGGTTTTCAGCGCCATTAACCAGAGCACGAAGGTAATGCCCATCTCAAATAAGCCCACATACATACCTGCAAATATCGCCTTAATACTAAAACTGGGCAGGGTATCTGTCAGCACTAAGGTGACGGCAACAAAAGGTAAGCCGATAAGAAAACTCAATAATAAACTGACCACGGGATCGCCTTGATCTTTAGTGTTGACGATCCAATATAGGCACCAGAGTAAAGTGCTGGTGAGAGCAAGACCGATACCGAGTGGGCTATCAAAACTAAAGCCGCTGATATCGCCGCCGGTGGCAATGATAAATACCCCAGTGTAGGCAATCAGCGCCGCAGCAATGTCGCTCTTACGCAAATGTTGCTTTAACAAAGGCGCGGCAAGTAACGGCAGTAATACCGCCCAAGTGTAATTAAGTGACAACGCTTGCTGCGCTGGCAGTAAGGAATACGCTTTAAATAGCACGACATAGTAGAGGAAGGGATTGATGAGTCCAGTCACCAGATAAAACATGGGGCGGCGTAAAAACTGTTGCTTGAGTAAGGAAAGATTTTTTTGCCAAGCAAGGATTCCGGCAAGGGCAATAATCGACGTGAGCACGGCAACAAACACCAGTTGCAGCGGTGTGTAGTAACTCAAGGCAATCTTAAAGGCCGTGGCCACTGTAGACCAGAGAAAGACCGCCGCCATACCATACACGTACGCTAAATTCGAAGACTTCACTCTGCTACCTTACTAGGATAAACATCCGCCAAATGTGGGCAGATTGAATAACAGCTTTGGTTGATAAGCAAGACTATTTTATGTGATTGGATATTTTATCCCGCTGTAGATGCGAGAAAGATAAATCAGAAAATTTTTTTGTTCGCCCTTGTAATTAAATTCCCTGTCCCAATATAGGTATCAAGGCAGAGAAGGTGGCCAACGATGGACTTGATATTTCAACCGTCTAGCCCCATATCAAAACCAACTAAACAAATTTAGATTGAATGAAATTTTTCGGAGGACCTCATGGGTAAAATTATTGGTATCGACTTAGGCACAACAAACTCTTGTGTAGCTGTCCTCGATGGTGGCAAAGCACGTGTGTTAGAAAACGCTGAAGGCGATCGCACAACCCCGTCAATCATCGCTTATACAGATGATGAAACCATTGTCGGTTCGCCAGCAAAACGTCAAGCTGTGACTAACCCGACTAACACATTCTTCGCGATTAAGCGTTTGATTGGTCGTCGCTTTAAAGATGACGAAGTCCAACGTGACGTGAACATCATGCCATTCAAAATCATTGCAGCCGACAACGGTGATGCATGGGTTGAATCGCGTGGCAACAAGATGGCTCCACCACAAGTTTCTGCAGAAATCTTGAAAAAGATGAAGAAAACCGCAGAAGACTTTTTAGGTGAAGAAGTAACTGAAGCGGTTATTACTGTTCCTGCTTACTTTAACGATTCACAACGTCAAGCGACTAAAGATGCGGGTCGTATCGCAGGTCTTGATGTTAAACGTATTATCAACGAACCAACGGCTGCAGCATTAGCCTACGGTATCGATAAGAAACAAGGCGACAACATTGTTGCAGTATACGATTTAGGTGGTGGTACATTCGATATCTCTATCATCGAAATCGACAGCAACGATGGCGACCAAACATTTGAAGTGTTGGCAACCAACGGTGACACCCACTTAGGTGGTGAAGACTTTGACAACCGTTTGATCAACTACTTAGCTGACGAATTCAAGAAAGAGCAAGGCTTAGATCTGCGTAAAGATCCATTAGCAATGCAACGTCTGAAAGAAGCAGCAGAAAAAGCGAAAATTGAACTTTCAAGCACCAACCACACTGAAGTGAACCTGCCATACATCACGGCAGACGCAACAGGTCCTAAGCATTTAGTGATTAAAATCACTCGTGCTAAATTGGAATCACTGGTTGAAGACTTGATTATCCGTACATTAGAGCCACTAAAAGTTGCCCTGGCTGATGCAGATTTATCTGTAACAGACATCAACGAAGTGATTCTAGTGGGTGGTCAAACACGTATGCCTAAGGTTCAAGAAGCAGTGACAAACTTCTTCGGCAAAGAACCTCGTAAAGACGTGAACCCAGACGAAGCGGTAGCCGTAGGTGCTGCAATTCAAGCGGGCGTACTGTCAGGCGACGTGAAAGACGTATTACTGTTAGACGTAACACCACTGTCTCTGGGTATCGAAACCATGGGCAGCGTGATGACTAAGTTGATTGAAAAGAACACTACTATTCCTACTAAGGCGCAGCAAGTGTTCTCAACAGCCGATGACAACCAAAACGCAGTGACGATTCACGTACTGCAAGGTGAGCGTAAGCAAGCGAGCGCGAACAAGTCATTAGGCCAGTTCAACTTAGACGGTATTGAGCCAGCTCCACGTGGCCAGCCACAAATTGAAGTGATGTTCGACATCGATGCCGATGGTATTCTGCATGTGTCTGCGACAGACAAGAAAACCGGCAAGAAACAAAACATCACCATCAAAGCTTCTTCTGGCTTAAGCGAAGAAGAAGTGGCGCAAATGGTACGTGATGCCGAAGCTCACGCAGATGAAGACAAGAAGTTTGAAGAGTTAGTGCAAGCACGCAACCAAGCTGACGGCTTAGTCCACGCGACTAAGAAACAAGTGGAAGAAGCGGGTGATGCATTGCCAAGCGAAGACAAAGAGAAAATCCAAGCTGCTATGGCCGCTGTTGACACTGCCAGCAAAGGCAATGACAAAGAAGCCATTGAAAAGGCAACTCAAAACTTGATCGAAGCATCTGCTAAGCTGATGGAAATCGCTCAAGTTAAGTCTCAAGCTCAAGGCGGCGACAATGCCGACGCGGGCAAACAGGCTAACGCTGCTGCCGATGACGTTGTCGATGCTGAATTCGAAGAAGTGAAAGACGACAAGAAATAATGACTTGTTTTCAATCAAATAGATTGATTTCAAAGCGTTAATTTCTAGGCGGGCGTTACGGGGCAACCCTAACGCCCGTTTGTTCAACACCAGCTGAGAAGCATGAGATTATGTCAAAGCGAGATTATTACGAAGTATTAGGTGTCAGTCGTGACACCAGCGAACGTGAAATTAAAAAGGCCTACAAACGTCTGGCCATGAAATTTCACCCAGATCGCAACCCAGGCGACAAAACCGCAGAAGCTAACTTTAAAGAAATTAAAGAAGCCTACGAGATCCTAACCGACGCCGACAAAAAAGCGGCCTACGACCAATTTGGTCATGCGGGTGTGGATCCTAATCGCGGTGGCGGTGGTTACGGTGGTGGTCAAGGCGATTTCGGTGATATTTTCGGTGATGTCTTTGGCGATATTTTCGGCGGTGGACGTCGTGGTGGCGGTCAACGCCAAGCGGCCCGCGGCTCAGATTTACGTTACAACCTAGAGTTATCACTGGAAGAAGCCGTTAAAGGCTTAACCAAAGAACTGCGTATCCCAACGCTGGCGACTTGCGATCTATGTGAAGGCAGCCGCGCTAAAAAAGGCACCTCTGCAACCACTTGTGGCACCTGTCATGGTCAAGGCCAAGTCCAAATGCGCCAAGGTTTCTTTGCGGTGCAGCAGCCTTGTCCAACCTGTCATGGCCGCGGTAAGATCATCAAAGATCCTTGCACTAAGTGTCATGGCGATGGCCGTGTTGAAAAGAGCAAAACCTTATCGGTTAAGATCCCAGCCGGCGTTGATACGGGCGACCGTATTCGTTTAGCGGGTGAAGGCGAAGCGGGTGAGTTTGGTGCGCCTCCAGGGGATTTATACGTTCAGGTCAGCGTGCGTGAGCATGCGATTTTCGTCCGTGATGGCAACAACCTTTACTGCGAAGTGCCGATATCCTTCAGTAAAGCGGCCCTAGGCGGTGAGATTGAAGTGCCAACACTGGATGGTAAAGTCAGCCTGAAGATCCCAGCCGAAACGCAAACGGGCCGTATGTTCCGTTTACGTGGCAAAGGCGTCAAGTCGGTTCGCAGCCATGCGGTAGGCGACTTGCTCTGCAAAGTGGTTATGGAAACCCCAGTTAACTTAAACGATCGTCAAAAAGAACTGTTACGCGAATTTGAAGCCACCTTAACTGGTGAGTCGAAAAAACACAGCCCAAAGGCTGAGGGCTTTTTCGATGGCGTGAAAAAGTTCTTTCAAGATCTGAATAGCTAACTTGGTTTCGCTGCTAATGATATTAGTAGCGCGCTAGATGAATAAAGCCCTGCAATGGTTAACCTTGCAGGGCTTTTTTATGTCACAAATCTAGTTTGATATTTCGATTCTTTTTAAAAGAAAAGTCAAAGTCGTGGGGCTTCACCCCACACCCGACCAAGGAGGACTGCTCGTCCTATCCTCCTTGGATGCTCCATGACGCCCCTAACGGAGTTGAAAGCCCCTTGTGCTCATTGTCAAATTTGCTATCGCTTCCGAAGGATGCGTCCCTGCACCTGCGAAAGCTAGTCGGTCATATATGGCCCCATCCGGTTTGCAAGACATTCGATATCAATTTTGAGAAGAGTTCATTGCACCCATATATTCGGCCTGTTATTGAGGTATGCCTCTGGCCCTGATGGATATCTGCTTCTACTGTCCTTATCATCCTTGCGGCTTCATTATGAGCCTATGGCGAGCTAAGGTTTTTAGTAGATCAGTCTGACTGTCTCATCATCAATTCAAGTGTCTTAGCAACTTGCTGGTTGGTTAATTATTAACGTTTATTGAATCTATTCAGCACTATACTGGAAGTCGATATTCTTCGTCATGCGCCGCGATAACCCATGCCATTCTCGCGAGTTTATTGGCGACGGCTACACAGGCTCGGTTAAAACCTCGGCGCTCTGCTAACTGGATTGCCCAGCAACTAAACTTATCTTGCTTATTCTGGCTGTGTTGCAACACCGCTCTGGCGCCGTGGATGAACAGGGTGCGTAAATACGCATTTCCCCGCTTGCTTATTCCAAGAAGGTTATCTTTACCTCCACTGCTGTGTTGTTTGGGAACCAAGCCACACCAAGCTGAAAAGTGTCTGCCATTACTGAAATCTTTACCATCACCTGCGGCGGCATAAAAGGCGGTAGCGGTGACTGGACCAATGCCAGGGATAGTCTCTAAACGCTGGCAAATCACATTGTTTTTAGTTTCTGTGAGCACTTGTGCATCACAACTCTTAAGCCGTTTTTCTATATCACTAAATTCTTCATATAACTGATAAAAAATGGCCCGACCTTTAGTGGTCAGTGTATTGGCTTCATCCGCTAAAATATCTGGGAACTGTACTTTAAAAGCCGATTTACTTTTGGTCATCACAATGCCGTATTCTGCTAGCATCCCTCTGACTTGATTGATTAAGGCGGTTGATTGTTTAGTTAATCGTTCCCGCATACGGTGGAGCAGTTGCACATCTTGCTGCTCGACGCTTTTGGGTTTTACAAACCGCATGTTGGGCCGCTGCGCAGCCTCGGCAATGGCTAGCGCATCGTTGTAGTCATTTTTATTACCTTGCCGAAAAGGTACTACAAATTGAGGAGCAATTAACTTGACGCTGTGGCCCAACAGCTCAAATTCTCTGGCCCAATAATTTGCCCCACCACAGGCTTCCATCACAATCAGACACGGCTCAATTTGAGCAAGAAAGGGAAGTAAGTCCTTGCGTCTAAGCATTTTCTTTTTGATTAACTTACCCGCTTTATCGACGCCAACAGCATGAAAAACAGACTTTGCGATATCTAAACCGATTGTAGTAATCTTCATAGGTGGACCCGTCCTCTTTCTGATGAGTTTTAGCGACTACATCGTGGCCCATTGCGAGGCCGATTAAAAGTGGATGGGTCCATTCCATTATCCATGGCAAGACTCACGCAATTTGTCTATTCGCCCTGCGGCAACTCCGAGGGGATGGTGTATTCCTTGGATCTTGGTGTTATTTAACGATGGCTTGTTGAATTTAATGATGAGGTTAGCTTCTCAATCAGTAATGAATCTCTGTAGTAAATTGAGGCGGCACTAAATAAGGCATCCCAATTTTCATATATAGTGTTTAGTTTGATGTGGTTATTCCACTCTGTAGACTTTAGAGCGTCAGCGTTAAAGTTTGGGATTTTCGCTGCAATTACTAGCTCTTCAAATGTTAAGAAGTTAGAACAACCTTTAAGGAATTCTGAAGTAAGGATATTTGAGAGCATACAACTCATAGGCTTATCTTTGTCGAGACGAATTTGATTAATGCAGGGGTTACATATAAGAAATAAATCCTGCCGAATTACAATAAAGTTCTTTCTATCGTAAGAGGAAAATGATCTCTTGCAGTGTTGACATTGGTGTGAAAATTCACCTAGTGGTGAGACGACTAACCCGATTTCATTAAGTATTGACTGACAAGAGTTGCATACAAAACCTGAGTGTCCTAGAAGGTCAACTTTAAATTTTTCTGATTGATAGTTGATAAATGTATTACATCTTGCACAGATACAATTGGACTTTGAGGAGTAGTGAAAAATTATCCAGATAAGTGTAATTAATGGGCCTACTATGGTTAATAGTGTTGTTAGCACATTATTCATCTATTTGACCTAATATGACAAAATATCTGATATATCGATAAGCATACCCTATGGTGGGAAATAGAAGAAATCTTATATCTTATGAGCCGAAGACATTTTTATTGGCTATCGAATAATATCGTGGGTGATGCCCCACGACGTTGATTTTGATTTTGATTTGGATTTAAAAATCCAAACGAAGTTTGGAGATAGGGTATGCGTGAGCCATCAATGATGATCAATGGCTCTTTTGAGAAGTTACTCTTCTGTATTAGTAAATGCGGCTTCTACTTTCTCTAACTCTTGCTCGGTTTTCAGCTGAAACGCTTGCTGCTTTTTAAGTTTGGCTTCTTCTTCAAGAGCGGCTTCTCTTTGTTTAAATTCGTGTCTCTCTGGTTTAGTTAGAAACTTAAACGCGAGCTTGTTGCCCAGCACGTAGGCGACCACGTCTTCGCCTTTTGTGCGGCGTTCATCGACGCGTTGTGAAAAACGGGCGTTATCGCGGGCTTTACGTTCTTCGGCATTTAACTTACTCATAATCTTTTCTCCTCATTTAGTTAATCACGGTAGTGTTCCACTACGTTCAGTTAAACAAATGAGTTGTGTTGCACATTCATAAAGCTGATTGGGCGGGATTCTACCATAAGCGCTCACGAAAGCTGTGGGATTAAAATCTACCATCCCATCACCTGCGTTAACTTTGCGCACATAAGAAAGATGCGGCTAGAGTCTCTTTTAAGATAAACCATGAACACCGAAGTGACAGGCATTCACCTATTCCTGCGAACTGGCCGTTAGACATGAACCTTGTCGGCAGGGGAGATCCAAGAGGAGATTGCAGTTGATTCTCTTTAGGTCGGCTATTGATTTGACCTTTGGTTTAGAAATTCAAACGAAGTTTCAAACTAGACTTTCTTAGTGGCGTAACGCAAATGCCGTAACTGTATTGTTGCAAACCGTACCGTTACAAACCGTACCGTTGCAAACTGGTCAAGGCTTGCGTAAAAGCCGAAACAACATTGGTATTCAAAGGCAACTCTCAGTAAACTTTCGCTCCCATGTTTTGATCCGGTGCTGTGATGACCTTTCCCGAGCTTTCTTCTTCCCCTGAGTCGTTAACTTTTGCTGAGCTTGGCATAAATTCGGCGTTACTAAAGGCCTTGCCTGCAAGTCTTAAACATCCGACAAAGGTGCAGCAACTCTCGATTCCGGCCATTCTTGCAGGACGGGATTTGTTAGCCTTAGCACAAACTGGTAGCGGGAAAACCTTAGCCTTTGGTTTGCCACTCCTACAACAAATTTTGTTGCAACAGCAAACACAGTTGCAGGGCACAAAGTCTGTACAGCCTCCAAATGCACTGGCGTTAGTGCTGGTGCCAACACGGGAATTAGCGCTGCAAGTGACTGAGGCGCTGCAAACAGTGGCGAGTCAGTTATCGACTTCGTTGAACATTCAGCTTCTGTGTGGTGGAGTCGCGCTGGAAGACCAATTAGCCGAACTTGCAGCCAAGCCGCAGGTGTTAGTGGCAACCCCTGGACGTTTACTGGACTTATGCAAACAGTCCCACGTCAGCCTCGATTCGATAAAACATCTTGTGCTGGATGAGGCTGACCGTCTGTTGGAAATGGGGTTTTGGCCCGATGTGCAAAAGCTGATGGCGTTTATGCCTAAGCTTAAGCAAACCTCGTTGTTTTCTGCCACCTTGCCCGAGGCTTTGGATACATTGGCGGGCAAGCTACTGGTGAATAAGCCGCTGCGGGTCGAAGCTCACAAGGTGAATTCAGTGGCTGGTGAAATCGAAGAACAACTCTATTTAGTCAACAAGGGCAGCAAAGCACAGGCATTGATTGCTCTGTTAAAACAGTATCAATGGCCGCAGGTGTTGGTGTTTATCAGCGCCCGCGATGATGCCGATGCCGTCGCTAAACGGCTCGCTAAAGCGGGGATGAAAGTTGCCGCGCTGCACGGTGAAAAAGAGCAAACCGTTCGCAGCCAAACCTTGGCCGACTTTAAAGCCAATCGTATCCAAGTATTAGTGGCGACAGATTTGATGGCGCGCGGCATTCATGTTGATGCCTTGCCTGTCGTCATCAATTTGGATTTGCCCATGAGTGCGCCTGTATACGTGCACCGCATTGGCCGCACCGCGCGCGCTGGCGAAAAAGGGCTGGCGATTTCCCTCGTGTGCCACGGTGAAATGGCGACCTTAACGGCGATCCGTAGTTTAACCGCGCGAGAGTTACCGCTGGCATTATTGGCTGACTTTCCGGTAACGGATAAGCCGAGTGAAAATACCAGTGATGGCACCACTGAGAGCAAAGTTGAGCGTAAGCGACCACCACGGGATAAACAGGCGAATCGCCGTAGCATCAATAAGCACAGCGCCAAAGAGTTTAAAGGTAAGCGCTGAGCTTGAAGCTATTCATAGCGTTCAAGTTTGGCGTGCCACAATCACTAAACAGATAACAGAATAAAGCGCATTGGCCGCTGTTATCACTTTCGCTCTGGGTGTAACTTAGTGACTTATTTACATTAAGGAGCTAAGTCATGGGATCGACATTGGCGTTAAGCAAAGCACTTCATAAAGTGGTGAATAACGGTTTAACGACCGAGCACTTTGTACTTAGGCCATTCCAGCGAGCGGATCTTGAGGCTTTTACCGCCTATCGAGCCGACCCTAAGGTCGCCAAATATCAAAGCTGGACGGATTACCGCTATAGCGATGCACTCGCGTTGTTCGAGAAGATGGATTATGCACAATTTGGTGCGGTTGGTACTTGGTTTCAGCTTGCAATTGTCACTGTCGCATCGGGAACTACACCAACCCAATTAGTTGGCGATCTGGCGCTGCAATTTATTGATGAGCAGCAGGTGGAAATTGGCTTTACGATTGCGCCTGAGCATCAAGGTAAACATATTGCTTTTGAGGCCGTCAGCGCATTGCTGGATTACCTCTTTATTGAATTGCATAAGCATAGAGTTATTGCCATCACCGATGCACAAAATCTTGCCTGCTGTCGCTTACTCGAAAAACTCCGCTTTAGGCGCGAAGCCCATTATGTGAAAAACATCTTCTTTAAAGGTGCGTGGGGCGATGAGTTCGTCTATGCCTTGTTAAAGGAGGAGTATTAATTCCTTTTAGGTGCAAAGTATCGCTAACGCGCGCCGCCAGTGTTTCTCTATTTGGCTTATCTTGTCTATCTCAGTAAAATCTTTCCATTAGTTGAGCCCGTGTTGGCTCAAAGATCTTCACGCCCGTCATGGGATTTAAGGAGTGCCACATGAAATCAATGCGTTTAGGCTTAGTGGGTATGGCGGTCGCGCTCGGATTATCGGCCTGTGCGACCACGCAATCGCCAACGGGGCGAGGGCAGACCTTGTTGTATTCAGCGGCGCAAATGCAGCAGATGGGCGATTCCTCCTTCGAGGAAATGAAAAAACAGCAAAAAGTGAGTAGTGATAAAAAGCTGACGCAATACGTCAATTGTGTCGCTAATCGTATTACCGCAGTGCTGCCGGACCAAACCCAGCGCTGGGATCTGGTTTTGTTTGACTCTGAACAAGTTAATGCTTTTGCTCTGCCGGGTGGGCATATTGGGGTTTATACCGGATTGCTTAAGGTCGCTAAGGGACCTGATCAGCTTGCTACTGTGCTCGGTCACGAAGTCGCGCATGTGTTGGCGCAACATGGTAACGAGCAGGTTTCCCGTGGACAGTTAACGGGCGTTGGAATGCAGATTGCCGATGCAGCGCTAGGGGCGAGTGGTGTGTCGAATCGCGACTTATATATGTCGGCATTGGGACTCGGTGCTCAGGTAGGGGTCATTCTTCCCTTTGGCCGTGCCCAAGAGAGCGAAGCCGATATCATGGGCGTAGAGTTAATGGCTCGAGCGGGTTTCAATCCGGCTCAGAGTGTTGAGTTATGGCAGAATATGTCGAAGGTGGGCGGTAGCCAAGGGCCGGAGTTATTATCGACCCATCCATCGAACAGTAATCGCATTGCTCAGCTACAACAATTGCAAGCACAGATGCAGCCACTTTATGCCAGTGCTAAAGCGCAGGTGAAGAATCAATGTGTGGCGCCGAAATAAGCTGAAATCTATTTAAGATCTAAGTGCCCGTTTGGTGAGTGTTCGCTGTCGTTTGCGCAGAGATACGTGTCCTTAACCTATTTATGCTTTTGGATAAATACGCAATAAGTGTGTAAAAAAGCCTCCTTAGTTAAATAAGCAGTCAGTTTATCAGCATAGCTCGCTGAACTATGGTAAACTGGCGCGCAAAATTCCACTGATAATTGAGAGTCGTTAATTATGTCTGATAAATTCAGTACTGTTGAACAGCAAGCAAGCTACGGTGTAGGCCGTCAAATGGGTGAGCAACTGGCCGCCAATTCTTTTGATGGCGTGGATATTCCAGCCGTTCAAGCGGGTTTAGCCGATGCGTTTGCCGGTTTAGAAAGTGCTGTGTCTATGCAAGATCTGCAAGTTGCTTTCACTGAAATTAGCGGTCGTATTCAAGCTGCTCAAGAGCAAGCTGCTGCTGCTGCGTCTGCTGAAGGCGATGCCTTCTTAGCTGAAAATGCTAAGCGTGATGGCGTGACTGTGACTGACTCTGGTCTGCAGTTCGAAGTATTAGTCCAAGGTGACGGTGCTACTCCAACTTACGAAGATACTGTTCGTACTCACTACCATGGTTCTTTCATCAATGGTGATGTGTTCGACAGCTCTGTAGTTCGTGGCCAACCTGCTGAGTTCCCAGTTTCTGGCGTTATCGCTGGCTGGACTGAAGCACTGCAACTGATGCCAGTAGGCACTAAGTTGAAATTATTTGTGCCACATCACTTAGCTTACGGTGAGCGTGGCGCGGGGGCATCGATTCCTCCTTATTCAACTTTGGTATTCGAAGTTGAATTATTAGATATCATCTAATATTGAAAAAACGCCTAAGCCTGTCTTAGGCGTTTTCTTATGGAATACAAAGAAAGGTTGAGGAGATTGAAATGAGTGGACAAGTGAGAGTGGCAATCGTCGGTGCCGGTGGTCGTATGGGACGCACTCTTATTGAAGCGGCCTACAATCACGACCATATTTTACTGGGTGCCGCCATTGAGCGTGCAGGCTCAAGTTTAGTGGGTGTGGATGCGGGTGAGTTAGCTGGTGTGGGTAAATTAAACGTCATGATCATGGATTCGCTCGATTATGCGACTGATGATTTTGATGTGTTGATCGATTTCACCGCGCCAGACGCCAGTATTGTCCATTTAGATTGGTGTGTTCGCCATAAGAAAGCCATGGTGATTGGCACAACGGGTTTCAATCATGCTCAAAAAGAACAGATCAATGCCTTTGCCGAGCAAACGCCGGTCGTGATGGCGCCGAATATGTCTGTGGGTGTCAATTTGATGTGGAAATTACTCGAACTGGCTGCCGAAGTCATGGGTGATTACACGGATATCGAAATTATCGAAGGCCACCACAGACACAAAAAAGATGCGCCGTCGGGCACAGCCCTGAAAATGGGTGAAGTGATTGCTAAGACTTTAGGTCGCGATCTTGAAAAATGTGCCGTATATGGCCGCGAAGGGATCACGGGTGAACGTGACCGTGAAACTATCGGTTTTGCGACTATTCGTGCCGGTGATTTAGTTGGTGAACATACGGCCATGTTTGCCGATATCGGTGAGCGTTTAGAGATCACCCATAAAGCTTCGAGTCGTATGACCTTTGCTAATGGTGCTATGCGTGCCGCTCACTGGCTCGTGGAGCAAAAGCCGGGCTTGTATGATATGCAGCAGGTTTTAGGTTTGCATTAATATTAAAAACGCCGATATGGCGTTTTTTTTTGCACCCAGTTACCAGTGGGTGGACGGTTTCGCGTTTTTACTGTAAACTCGCTGGAATTTGTCAAAATTTCGTAAATTAGCGGAAATTGGTATCTTAACATAACATAAAAACATTATATTTCAGTGGCTTGGCTCTTTATGGAGGTCGCGTTGACAAAGTCTGCCTTACTCGTACTCGAAGATGGAACTGTATTCTCTGGCACAGCAATTGGTGCCGATGGTCTCTCTGTTGGTGAAGTTGTTTTTAACACTTCCATGACAGGATACCAAGAAATTTTAACTGATCCATCCTACTCACGCCAGATTGTAACATTAACCTACCCACACATAGGCAACACTGGTACCAATGATGAAGATATTGAATCCGATGGGGTTCACGCTTGTGGTCTTATCATTCGTGATCTTCCGCTCATCGCAAGTAGTTTCCGTAATCAACAAAGCTTAAGTGATTATCTCAAAGCGAACAATGTCGTTGGCATAGCAGATATCGATACCCGCAAGTTAACTCGTATTCTCCGTGAAAAAGGTGCTCAAGCCGGTTGTATTATGGCAGGTGCAGACTTAGACGAAGCAAAAGCGCTCGCCGCTGCCAAAGCTTTCCCCGGTTTAAAAGGCATGGATCTCGCTAAAGAAGTCACGACCAAAACTGCCTATCCATGGCGTAAAGGTAGCTGGCGTTTAGTGGGCGGCTTACCAGAAGATACGCCAGCAAATGAGCTTAAATACAAAGTAGTAGCCTACGACTACGGCGTTAAGCAAAACATTCTGCGCATGTTAGTGGACCGCGGTTGTGACGTCACCGTAGTGCCTGCTAAAACTTCAGCTGCCGAAGTGTTAGCGATGAATCCCGATGGTGTGTTCCTTTCGAACGGCCCTGGCGATCCAGAGCCATGCGATTACGCGATTGAAGCGATTCAACAAATTCTGAAAACCGACACGCCGATTTTCGGTATTTGTTTAGGTCATCAGCTACTCGCGCTGGCCTCAGGTGCAAAAACCTTGAAGATGAAGTTTGGTCACCACGGTGCAAACCACCCAGTGAGCAATATCGAGAAAGGTAACGTGATGATCACCAGCCAAAACCACGGTTTTGCTGCCGATGAAACGACCTTACCCGCCAACATTAAAGTGACGCATAAGTCGCTGTTTGATGGTTCACTCCAAGGTATCCATCTCACGGACAAGCCCGCGTTCAGCTTCCAAGGTCACCCTGAAGCGAGCCCTGGCCCGAACGATGCCGCCCCGCTGTTCGATCACTTTATCGAGCTAATCGACATATACCGTCAGAACGCCAAGTAGTACGCTAGCTAGGAGAAGAGAGAAGCAATGCCAAAACGTACAGATATAAAGAGTATTCTTATCCTAGGCGCCGGCCCAATAGTGATTGGTCAGGCATGTGAATTTGACTATTCTGGCGCACAAGCGTGTAAAGCGCTGCGTGAAGAAGGCTACCGTGTCATTCTGGTGAACTCTAACCCTGCCACCATTATGACTGATCCAGAAATGGCCGATGCCACTTATATCGAGCCGATTCACTGGGAAGTGGTCCGTAACATTATTGCTAAAGAACGCCCAGATGCGATTCTGCCAACCATGGGCGGCCAAACCGCACTGAACTGCGCATTAGAACTTGAAGCCAAAGGCGTACTGAAAGAATTTAACGTCGAGATGATTGGCGCGACTGCCGATGCCATCGATAAAGCTGAAGACCGTAGCCGCTTTGATAAAGCGATGAAAAGTATTGGTCTTGATTGTCCGCGCGCGGGCATTGCCCACAATATGGACGAAGCTTATGGCGTACTTGATCAAGTGGGTTTCCCTTGCATTATCCGCCCATCCTTTACTATGGGTGGCTCAGGCGGCGGTATCGCTTACAACAGGGAAGAGTTCGAAGAGATCTGTTCACAGGGCTTAGAGTTATCGCCAACGAGTGAACTGCTGATCGACGAATCACTGATCGGTTGGAAAGAATACGAGATGGAAGTGGTCCGTGACCGCAACGATAACTGCATTATCGTCTGCGCCATCGAAAACTTCGATCCTATGGGCGTGCACACGGGCGACTCTATTACAGTTGCACCCGCGCAAACCCTGACTGATAAAGAATACCAAATCATGCGTAACGCCTCTATGGCCGTACTGCGTGAGATTGGTGTTGAGACAGGCGGTTCGAACGTACAGTTTGGCATCAACCCGAAAGATGGCCGTATGGTTATCATCGAGATGAACCCACGGGTATCGCGCTCTTCAGCATTAGCATCAAAGGCAACGGGTTTCCCGATTGCGAAAATCGCCGCTAAGTTAGCGGTTGGTTTCACCCTTGATGAGCTGATGAACGACATCACTGGCGGTCGCACGCCAGCATCATTCGAGCCTGCTATCGATTACGTTGTGACTAAAGTGCCACGCTTTAACTTTGAAAAGTTTGCCGGCGCCAATGATCGCTTAACCACACAGATGAAGTCTGTGGGTGAAGTGATGGCGATTGGCCGTACTTTCCAAGAGTCACTGCAAAAAGCATTACGTGGTTTAGAAGTTAGCCGTAACGGTCTAGATCCTGTCACAGACATGTCTAAACCTGAGGCGATGTCGCGAATCCGCCACGAGCTGAAAGAGCCTGGTTGCGACCGTATTTGGTACATAGCCGATGCGATGCGTGCGGGGTTGAGCTTAGATGAAATCTTTAAACTGACCAATATCGACCCTTGGTTCCTCGTGCAAATCGAAGAGCTGGTTCAGCTCGAAGGTGTTGTCGCTGAAGCGGGTCTGGCGGGTCTGGATATCGACTTACTGCGTAAGCTGAAACGTAAAGGTTTTGCCGATGCGCGTCTGGCCGATGTATTAGGCGTGAACGAAGCCGAAGTGCGTAAGCTGCGTGATAAGTTCGACCTGCACCCAGTCTATAAGCGTGTGGATACCTGTGCGGCAGAGTTTGCGACAGACACAGCTTACATGTACTCAACGTATGAAGAAGAATGTGAAGCTAACCCATCGACCCGTGACAAAATCATGGTGTTAGGTGGCGGGCCAAACCGTATCGGTCAAGGTATTGAGTTCGATTATTGCTGTGTGCACGCGGCGTTAGCGCTACGTGAAGACGGCTATGAAACCATCATGGTGAACTGTAACCCTGAAACCGTTTCAACCGACTACGACACTTCAGACCGTCTGTACTTCGAACCCGTCACACTGGAAGACGTATTAGAAATCGTCCGTATCGAGAAGCCAAAGGGCGTTATCGTGCAGTACGGTGGTCAAACGCCATTGAAATTGGCCCGTGCCTTAGAAGCTGCTGGCGTACCTGTAATTGGTACTAGCCCAGATGCCATCGACCGCGCCGAAGACCGTGAGCGTTTCCAGCAAGCGATTCAACGCTTAGAGATGAAACAGCCTGAAAACGATACTGTGACTACGGTTGAAGGTGCTGTGATTGCCGCTGAGCGTATCGGTTATCCGTTAGTTGTGCGTCCATCCTATGTACTGGGCGGCCGCGCGATGGAAATCGTCTATGATAAGCAAGATTTGCTACGTTACTTCAACGAAGCCGTGAGCGTATCGAACGCGTCGCCAGTATTGCTCGATCGCTTCTTAGATGATGCGATTGAAGTGGATATTGATGCAGTATGTGACGGCGAAATCGTGGTGATAGGCGCGATTATGGAGCATATCGAACAAGCGGGTGTTCACTCAGGTGACTCAGGTTGTTCTCTACCGCCATACACGCTAAGCCAAGAAATCCAAGATCGTATGCGCGTTCAAGTCGGCAAGTTGGCGATGGAACTCGGCGTTGTCGGCCTGATGAACGTACAGTTCGCCGTGAAAGATAACGAAATCTATATGATTGAAGTTAACCCACGTGCTGCCCGTACTGTGCCATTCGTGTCCAAAGCGACCGGTGTGCCTTTAGCTAAGATCGCCGCGCGTGTGATGGCGGGCCAAAGTTTAACGTCGCAAAACTTCACTAAAGAAGTGATCCCACCTTTCTACTCAGTGAAAGAAGTGGTGTTGCCCTTTAATAAGTTCCCGGGTGTTGACCCACTGTTAGGCCCAGAAATGCGCTCTACCGGTGAAGTTATGGGTGTGGGCGATACGTTCGCCGAAGCCTATGCTAAGGCGCAGTTAGGTGCGACTTCTGAGGTGCCTAAGTCAGGCCGTGCATTATTGTCTGTGCGTAACAGCGATAAGAAACGCGTTGCCGATTTAGCGGCTAAGTTAATTGAGCTCGGTTATCAAATCGATGCGACTCATGGTACTGCGGTTATCCTAGGCGAAGCGGGTATCAACCCACGTTTAGTGAACAAGGTGCACGAAGGGCGTCCACACATTCTCGATCGCATCAAGAATGGTGAATACACTTATATCGTGAACACTACCGAAGGTCGCCAAGCGATTGAAGATTCTCGTCAATTGCGCCGCGGTGCTCTGCGTTACAAAGTTAACTACACGACGACCATGAATGCTGCATTCGCTACTTGTATGGCCCATGCTGCGGATGACCGTACTAACGTGACGTCAGTACAAGAACTGCATCTGCGCGTATTGGCTAAATAAGCCACAGCGTTAATGCCGTGAATTAGAGGGCCGCATAACTTAGGTTATGCGGCCTTATTATTTAGACTATATCTGTTTTGCTAAGTTTATGAGTCTGTTTTACTGAATGGTTTAGCTTGTTGTGATCGCCCATTGATCTACTTTTCACCTACTTATGTTGCCTGAGAAAACTATGTCTGCGCCAGCCGATAGCCTTGCCAAAGTCGATACTTTTATTGCGCCGCCTTGCCTCGGGCAAATACGCGTGCTTTATCAAGATAACGATATTCTACTGATTGATAAGCCAAGCGGATTATTGAGTTTGTCGGGGAAGAATCCGCTGAATCTCGACTCGGTGCATTATCGTTTAGTGCAGGATTTTCCGACGGCCACTTTGCTGCACAGACTCGATTTTGGCACTTCCGGTATCATGCTGGTGGCGCTGAATAAAAGCGTGAATGGTTTGCTGACAAAACAGTTTCAGGCGCGCACGGTTGAAAAGCGTTATACCGCCTTGCTGCACGGGCATTTAGCCGCTGACAGCGGGGTGATTAATCTGCCGATCGCTAAAGATAGTGACCATTTCCCGCTACAAAAGATTTGCCATAGCACAGGCAAAGTTGCGATCAGTGAATATCAGGTGCTGGAACGATTAACCGAACCTTTCGCCACGCGGGTCGAATTTATCCCTGTTTCTGGCCGAACCCATCAACTGCGGATCCACAGTCAGCAATTGGGTCACTCAATACTGGGGTGCGATCTCTACGGTGGCGTGGGTGAGTGCGTGACTGATAAGGCTGATGTTGATGAAGCTGATATCACTAATACGACGAGCAGCAGATTAATGCTGCATGCGATCCGCTTAGCGTTTAACCATCCTATCAAGGGTGAGCGTATCGACTGGGTTTGTGAGTGTCCTTTTTAAGCGCTTTTAAAAGAGCAATAGAGTTTAGCTCTCAGCATTCAGCATTCAGCACTTAGCACGTAGAATTTAGAGCAATGGGTTTAGTTGCTAAACCCGATACGTTCGGTCTGCATTGGCGGCGTATCGTTGGGGAGCCAAGTATGGTAAATCGTTGCGAAGGTGCCATCTGCTTTTATCGCTTCTAGGCTGTTTTTCCACTGTTCGATCACATCATTGGGTGTGCCTTGTGAAAAGGCAATATAAAGATGATTAGCACTAATCGTGAAGAGCGACTCTACATCATCAATGCTCGCGCCTGCATCCGACAGAATACTCGGCGCGGTGAGATTGGCATTACACCAAAGATCGACACGTTGCTTCATCAATTGTTTGGCACTCAATAAGGGCTCGGATGAGGCCGCAACATTCGTAAATCCCAGTTCGAGCAATAGGCGTTCTTCCACCGAGGCACGATAGACACCAATTGCCTTAGCTGTCTTTGCATCATCTATAGTGGTTATTTTTATACCGCTATTTTTTAAGGCATAAAAATTAGTCGTGCCGATAGCAACAGGCCCAATCATAGTAAACATTTGCTCCCTTTCTGCTGTGCGCGTCATCGTAAACAACACAGTATTAGGTTGCTCGGTCAGCATTTTCCAGCCGCGAGCCCAAGGTACGACCTTGATTGGATCTGGGTTCTTTATGCGCTTTTGAATTTCTTGTACTACCTGTACAGCTAAACCATCGGGTTTGCCATTGACAGAAAAGCTGATTGGTGACCATTCTTCGGTATAGATGTTGAGCGGCTGCGCGCGAAGAGAAACTGCGCTGCTAAGGGTGAGTGATAACAATAAACTTGTGACTAATTTCATTAATAACCCTAAAAATTAGAATGTTATAATTGAGTCTCACTGCTTGCTCTTGAAACGATTAAAGATGAAGGCTGTGTTTAAATCAAGTATAGCTAGGGGTTCATTTTCTAAGATTAAATTTACTATACCGTTTTGAACGATAAAAAAAGAGCGCGAGTATGGCGCTCTTAGGTAGGCTTATTTATGGGTGATAGCTTATCTTTCTGTGCCTATATATCACGCTCGATATACATCTCGCATAAGGTTATCAATGCAATGCACAACACGCATACTGGCGTCTTCCATTGAGTGCAGTTGTTTGACCATCTCAGGCAAATTACCTTTTTGTCTCGCATTGAGCGCCGCTTTTCCTGCCTCGTGTACCGCTTTATGTGGTGCATCTAATGCTTTGAAGTTACTTAAATGCTGATAATTCTCGGCACCAAATCCTTTGAAATACCATTGCCCTAGGCGGCACTCAGTGTGTGAGTTCACGTTGTGGTTATGCTGTGGTTTTTCAATTAATTGATAAACGCTACTTTTCCAGACTGCGTGATCGAGCTTAGTGGTATTCAAGAATGACGCTGTGGCTGCGTTATGGATAACGTGCTGCATTTGTTTTGAGCGTTGCAGGACATCTTCAACGACTTGACCAATTTGGGTTGAGGAGGTGGCTACATCAACGGCACTACTTTGATTATTATGAACAATTTCTTTAATCTCAGCTGCTTGCGCGACGATTTGTTTCACGAGCTTTTCAATATGGCTACTGGCTTCATGGGCTTTGCTCGCAAGCTGGCGCACTTCATCGGCCACCACAGCAAACCCTCGTCCTGCTTCGCCTGCACGGGCGGCTTCAATGGCGGCGTTCAATGCCAGCAAGTTTGTTTGTTCTGAAATTCCTTGAATTGCCGCAACAAATTGATTGATTGAAGAGGTCGTAGCATCGAGTTCTGTGACAGCTTTCATGCTGTTCGATGCTTGATCATTAATATAAGTCGCTCTAGTGCCTAAATTGGCAATGGCCACACGGGTTTGATCAAAAACGTGATTGAGTTCAGACAGTGATTCTTTTTCCGCAGAGAGTAATTCGGCACTACTGGCTAAGCCTTCGCGCACGGCATTAAGCATATCTCCGCCTAGGTTTTGGCAGGCGATCACTTCAGTGTAGTGGTCTGCATTTTGGCGCGACTGTTGCTGCATAGTCTCATTTTCACGGATCATGCCACGCAGTTCATCTACTTCATTTTGGTGTTGGCGTTCTAGTTGGATGAGTCGCTCTTTAAGCGCCTGGTTTTCAGCTTTGAGCTGGGAATTAAACCACATATAAAACCTCTCAAGTCGCTAGGACTATCACTATTGCTTATCGACTTACTGTGACTGGGCTCAGCGGTAAATACTGCAATGTTAATAAAAAGTAAAACGATTCAGGTATGGAAATATTAACTGATCTTTAAGCTTTATTCTTAATTTTTTTAAGGTTATTGAAGCTTTTATGCTTTGTCATAAATGGGTTAGTACTATCGAATGATAAGTGAACCACGCTAAGGTTAACTTAGCTTGGTTCACTTTGAGGTCTTAGGTCTTAGGCCTATGGCATAGGTAAGTCGAGCACCACTGTGGCTATGCTGAAATACACGAGTACACCTATGATATCGGCGATGGAGGTGATGAGTGGCGCACTAGCGGCCGCAGGGTCCATCTTTAACTTGCTCAGTAAGAAAGGCAGAGACATACCAATCAAGCTGCCAATAATCACCACAATTTGCATTGTGAGTGCCACAACCAGCGCGATTTCAGGTCCGCCGCGCCAAAATCCTAGCAAGGACACTGCCGCTGCCATGCTGGCTCCTAATAATCCAGCTACAAATAACTCGCGCCCTAGCATAGATAACCAATCTTTGAGAACCACTTCCCCTGTGGCTAAGCCGCGTACCATTAAGGTCGACGATTGTGAGCCCGCATTGCCGCCGCTATCGATCAGCAGAGGTAGGAAGAAGACTAAAGAGACATAACTGGCAATGGTGTCTTCGAAGAAGGCGATCCCCGCTCCCGAGAAAATATTACCAAAAACCAAGATTACCAGCCAAACCACGCGCTTACGGTAAAGTAAGCCTATGCTGGCAGTCTTGAGGTTATGGTCAATATTGCCGATGGCCGCAGTTTTTGTGAACTCAAGATCCGCCTGTGAGCTGGCGATATCCATAGCATCATCATAGGTGACGATACCGACGAGCTGGCCTTTGCCATTGACTACTGGCAGCGCCATTAAGTCGTAATGGGCGATCATCTGCACCGCTTCTTCGCGAAAGGCATTGGCATCGAGCGCGACAGGATCGGGTTTCATAAAGTCGACCACTCGCTCGTGCGGTTGCGCCAGCAATAACTGCCTTAAAGATACAGTTCCTATTAAGCGGCCTAACATATCCACCACATAGGTTTGATAAATCGTTTCTTTATCTGCCGCTTCAGTACGTAGAGTATCAATTGCTTCTGCCGCAGTATGGCGGCTATTCAGTAATGTGTAATCCGAGGTCATGACCGCGCCGACTTTAGCTTTATCATAGGCGGCGAGGGTGCGCATATCTTCGCGTTTGGCCAATGCTAGCGCAGGTAAAATCGCCGCTTGCTGGGTTTCATCGAGCAGATTATAGAGGTCGGCACGTTCATCTGCTGCCATGTGAACCAGCAGCGCAGATAGCGTAGTTTTATCTAATTGCTGTACTAAGCTGGCTTGCAATTCATCGGTCAGATAGCGAAACAAATTGGCACAAACCTTAGGTGAGGCCAGTTGCAATAATAGGACTTGTTGAGCTTGATTAAAGACGTTAAATACGGCTGCAATATCGGCAGGGTGGCGTTTTTCGGCTAATTCAGCCATGGCGCTGGCACTGCGTTGCTCGATAATCATTTGCAAGTTATGGATGATTTTTTTAGTGTTGTTTGTGCTGTTATTCATGTTCATAGTTCATTCTCTCAACGATCTAGTGACCAAAGTAAAAGGTGATGTCTGCGCCAAGTTGCAGCGCGTTGCCACGAAGGGCATTGCCTAAGCTCAATTCCAGCTGTAGCTGTTGTTGTGGCGTGTGTTGATAAGCGAACTGATAGGTAGTCTCGCTCAATTCTTTTTGATAAATCTCGGCTATCACGCGATGGTGACTACTGAGTTCATACGCCGCCGCGATACCCACAAGCAATTGGGTTGATTGATTAAACTCATGGGTAAAACCTAAATTGGTATAGAGACTGACATCAGAATCGCCTAAGGTTTTGCCAAAAATGCCGAAGACTTCGGTGGCTAATTCGTTACTGGCATCGAGGTTTTTCTGCAAGTTGATCACCAGTGCGCTGTGCCAATCATCCTGTTGCTGCTCTGAATCTGAGTGGGAGTTTACGTTGAGCGGCAGCTTAATGCCGACTTCAGCTTGCTCCTCACGAATATCGTCATTGGCATTGGACGCTAATCCTAAATGCCATTCCCATTGATTGCGGCTGCAAGTCGTGGCCGCGTTTAATTGTGGGCGAGCATGATCCGACCTAGGTTGTTGCCAGCCCATTTCTAATTCACAGCGATCCGCGAGGGCAGGATCATCCACTTCGAGATGGGATGCCGCCGCACTCATGCTGTAGTACAAGCTGATACTTGCGCAGGATAAAGATCGCAAAATTGATGTGTTGTTTATGTAAGCCATATTTAGGCTCCTCAGATGTAAACCCATAGATGTAAATCCATAGGGAAAACGAAGTCCACTGAGGCAAAAAACTTGCTTTGAGATGCAATAAATACACATAACTGAACCCCAGCAAAATGCTGGAATTGCTAAAGCGCAGCCATAGGCTCAGGCTTATTGTCTGTGATTGATATTTTGGGGGAGGCTGAGTGAAGAATGGTTCACACTACTACCCTGCTTAGCAGGTAGCAGCAAATATTGCGGGCTAGTGCTAGGCGTTAAATCCTGTCTTTTGGACAGGGCATCTACTGTCGCTTATGTGTGTGCCCACAGTGGGTCTCCGCAATGATTAAAGTCGCCACATTCTAAGGGACTGAAATGTAAAGTCAACCGCACATGTTATTACATATGTTTTTGTTTGAATTTACACTTTAAGGAAAAGTTAATTTTATGATCATTCCTGGGCTTGCGTGATTTTGTTGGGAGTGCTGGTGGTTTTGCGTGCTAATCATTGTTGTTTGATTGTTTATTTTTTGGCTGGTAGCGGTTGATTTTTGTTGTCGGATTTAACTGTGATATTGAATTGTGGTTTTTAACGGTATGACTTATCTCAGTAAGCTGTATTTGAGTCGCCAGAGATGAGTTAACACTTTATCCATAATGGGGGATTTGGCATTAGTGCACTTCGGGTATACCCTTGTCGTGCCTGCGGTGAGTCATTGTGCTCACTCAGATTAAGTCAGATTAAGTCAGATTGCTGTATTCAGATTTTGGGGGGGATTAAGCTGTGGCACACAATATCGATGAGTTGGAATCAATTACTGCACCTATCGATCTTAAGTGCACCGCGAATATCAAGATCGCCAGTATCAATCTGTTTAACTTTATTGAGCCGCCTTTGGCTTACTATGATTTTGAAAATATCTATAGCCATGGGCAATGGCAGAAAAAGTGTCAGTGGTTGAGTGAGTTTCTCGCACATCGCCAGCCCGATATTGTGGGATTTCAAGAAGTGTTTAGCCCTGAACCGCTCAAACGAATCGCCAGTGAGCAAGGTCTAGGGTATTTTGCGGTCGTTGATGAGCCAACTCTTATCAGTGATTACATTTATCGCAGCCCTGTGGTCGCGCTTGCCTCCCGTTATCCCATAGTGGAAATCAGCAGTGTCGAACCTGATGCGCGTTTAGTGGCAGCCATGGGATTATTGAGTGAATTTGCCTTTAGCCGTAAGGTGCTGCGCGCAACCGTTGAAGTGCCACACATCGGCAAGTGTGACTATTATGTGGTGCACTTTAAGTCAAAACGTGCCGGATTAGCGCTCGAGCCTAAGCTATTTGAACATCAGCCCCTTGAACATCAACCTCTCGAACATCAGCCACTTGGGTTAGATAACTTGGCTCCCGCAGCAAGCATGAAACTGCATTCAGAAACCCAACTACTCACAGAGCAAGCCTTAGGCCGCTGGGCATCTACCATGCAGCGCGGCGCAGAAGCAGCATTATTATTCAATGGCATATTAGTACGCAGGCAAGAATCTAAACATCCCGTTATCGTGATGGGGGACTTTAATGACAGTCTGACAATGGGCGCCTTAGATGCGTTAACGATACAGGGCGAGAGTATCCACAGTAATGACATTAAAGCCGCTGGCCTTGGGCATTTATCGGATGCGGCGTTAGCGGCGGTGTTTGTTCAGTATCAACTTAAGGATGCCTATGAGTTATTTATTGAAGCGAACTTGAGGGACAGTTTGACGGGTAATACCGCTTACCATAGGGAACACCGAACGGCGACCCATTACTATGGCCCCAAAGGTTCTGTGCTGGATTATATTTTGCTTTCGAGCGAATTTGATGCGAGCCATGGCCGCAGTTTAGCGCAAGTGGTGGATTATCAGACCTGCGATAGACACTTAGTCAGACCTGAATATGAACGCGACGCCTACAGTACTGACCATGCGCCCGTCATTGTTGAGTTAGCGCTACGTAGCTAAGTTCTCGTGTTTACTGATTAATTCGTTTTATTTCAATCATGTCAGTTGTCTTTATCGCGCAGGCATCTTCTCGCTACGGTTTTGTTATCGTTGTTTCATTAACCATTCCAACATCATTTCGCATGAATATCATTCAGAATTAACCGTTAAAATAAGGTATGATCGGCCACCCGTGGATGATGGAAAATAAGCGCTGCGGCGCGTTCGGTACTCGCACTTAGGTGACATTGGGTATATCATCCGTTTCCCATTTTTTAGACAGCAGCCCTTTTTAGTGGCGGCACTATTTTTAAAGGCAACTATGGCTATCAGAATCAAACTTAAACCCGGCCGCGAGAAGTCACTTGAGCGTCGCCATCCTTGGGTATTTTCCAATGCTATTCATAATATTAAGGGAAAACCTGAAGCGGGTGAGACAGTCGATGTGGTCGCGCATGATGGTCATTGGTTAGGTCGTGGTGCTTGGTCGCCTGAGTCGCAAATTCAAGTGCGGATTTGGACTTTCGATCGCGAAGAAGAAATTGATCGCGCGTTTTTTGCCAGACGTTTACAGCGGGCGCAAATCGGCCGTAACGATTTAATCCGCGAGCAAGGCTTAACAGGTTACCGTTTAGTGGCTGCTGAGTCCGATGGTTTACCTGGGATCACCATCGACAGATATGCCAATGTGTTGGTGTGCCAGTTACTGAGCACAGGTGCTGATTTATGGCGCGATACCTTAGTCGAGCTATTGGCTGAGCAATATCCAGATTGTGCTATCTATGAGCGTTCCGATGTGGATTCCCGTAAGAAAGAAGGCCTGCTGCCTGTTACCGGTTTACTGCACGGCACTCTGCCAGAAATGCCAGTGATTATCGAAGAAAACGGCATCAAGATCGCCGTCGATGTGATTAAAGGCCATAAGACAGGTTTCTATCTCGATCAACGTGATAACCGCGCGATTGCCGCCCGTTTTGTCAAAGATAAATCGGTATTGAACTGTTTTTGCTACACAGGGACTTTTGGTCTGTACGCTGCGAAAGCAGGTGCTGCCAGTATTGAAAACGTCGATGTGTCTTCTCTAGCCTTGGCGACAGCGCGCCTCAATATGCAAGTGAACGGTTTGAGTGATGACAATGTGCATTACAACGAAGCCGATGTGTTCAAGTTGTTGCGCCAGTACCGTGATGAAGGCAAAACCTTTGATGTGATTGTGCTCGACCCGCCTAAGTTTGCCGATAACAAAGCGCAGTTAAACGGGGCTTGCCGTGGTTATAAAGACATCAACATGATTGCATTGCAGTTATTGAATCCGGGCGGCGTGTTATTGACCTTCTCTTGCTCAGGATTAATGCCTGCGGATCTGTTCCAAAAAATCGTGGCTGATGCCGCGCTCGATGCGAAACGTGAAATCCAGTTTATCGAACGCTTAAGCCAAGCGAGCGATCACCCTATCGGTAGCGCCTTCCCAGAAGGATTCTACTTAAAAGGTCTAGTTGCCAGAGCTTGGTAAGCAAAGCGTTTGATATAAGCTGTCTGCGATGGGCAACTTAGTTAGATAACATTGAGCTATAAAAAGAACCATAAAAAATGCCAGCCCTTTGAAAAAAGTGGCTGGCATTTTTACAGCGTATTTTTTACTGTGCATTTTTACAATCAGCAGCCTTGTGACTGTGATAGGATTTTTACGCTTAACTTATTTGGCGGTAAAGGTTTTTACGCCATCAGGGGTGCCAACGAGTAACACATCTGCACCGCGTTTGGCGAACAGACCGTTAGTCACTACACCGACTATCTCATTGATCTGACTTTCTAATTCTTTTGGATTAAGGATCTTAAGATTGTACACATCGAGGATCACGTTACCGTTATCGGTCACAACGCCTTCACGGTACACAGGATCGCCGCCAAGTTTAACGAGTTGACGCGCCACATAAGAGCGTGCCATCGGAATGACTTCTACGGGTAGTGGAAATTCACCTAGTATGTCGACTTGCTTAGTGTTATCCACGATACAGATAAACTTCTCAGCCACAGCCGCGACAATTTTCTCGCGAGTTAATGCCGCGCCGCCACCTTTAATCATATCCATGCGGTCGTTGATTTCATCGGCACCGTCCACATAGACAGATAAACGATCGACGCTGTTTAAGTCATAAACGGGAATACCCAGCGCTTTCATTTTCTGAGTTGATGCCTCAGAGCTAGAGACTGCGCCTTCGATATCGGCTTTCATGGTCGCCAGTGCATCGATAAAGTGATTCACAGTCGAACCCGTACCAACACCAACAATGCTGTCTTTTTCAACGAACTTAAGTGCGGCCCAACCGGCAGCTTTTTTCATTTCATCTTGAGTCATGTTGACATCCTGTAACGGCAAATGAGTAAAAAATTCTGGGCTTAGTATACTCTTTTCCGATAAATAATGTGGCGCAATTCCACCGTGGGTGTGATCTAGATTGCTGGCATTTTCACATTAGCAAGCAGTCCCAATAACGTAAGTAACTTAAGCAGTTAAGTTGGAAAGCATTTCGCTATACGCAACTAATCTAACTAAGCTACTATGGCAAAAGTAGAATGATTTATTGAGGATTTAGCATGGCAGGCGCGAGTTTATTAACCTTACTCGACGATATCGCATCGATTTTGGATGACGTAGCGGTAATGAGTAAAGTAGCGGCAAAGAAAACCGCGGGTGTACTGGGGGATGATTTAGCCCTCAATGCCCAGCAAGTGACTGGCGTAAGCGCCGATCGTGAATTACCTGTCGTGTGGGCAGTGGCCAAGGGATCATTCCGTAATAAGTTGATTTTAGTGCCAGCAGCAATGCTTATCAGCGCTTTTATTCCCTGGGCTGTCACCCCTTTATTAATGTTTGGTGGACTGTTTTTATGCTACGAAGGGTTTGAAAAACTGCATCACAGCTATAGCCATAGAAAAGGCCAGCAACAACACGAAACCCAAGTAGAGAATGAGTTACCTGAGATTAAAGATTTCGCCGCCTACGAGGCCGAAAAAGTCAAAGGGGCGATTCGTACCGACTTTGTGTTATCGGCGGAAATTATTGCCATTACCCTTGGTATCGTGGCGGACAAATCCCTATCGACACAGTTTTTTACGTTAGCTGTCATTGGGATAGTCATGACCATAGGCGTGTATGGCTTAGTGGCGGCGATTGTGAAAATGGATGATGCGGGTTTGTACTTGAGTCAACGTGAAGGTGCCTCTGTATTAACTCAAATGAACCGTAAATTAGGTTTTGGTTTATTGAGCGCAGCTCCCGTATTAATGAAAAGTTTAACGATTATTGGCACGGCAGCCATGTTTATGGTGGGCGGTGGGATTTTAACTCATGGTCTACACCTAGTCGGCGAGCAAATCCACCATGCTGAACAAGCGGTTGCTGCCATTGGTGTTGTTGGACCAGTGTTTGCTGTGCTGACGCCAAGTATTCTTAATGGCTTATTTGGTGTCGTTGCTGGCGCTGTTGCACTTATTGCGATGACAGGAATACAGAAATTGCGTAGTTAACTAGCTGCGCGCATCAACCATCAAGGATGAGCACGATGAAGTTAATGAAGTACTGTGTCTCCCCGAGTAAGCTGGCTTGGTTACGTAAAGAGTTTGGCAAAGATGCCGATGGGTTAATGGCGGCAATGGATGCTGCTGGCACGGCTTATCTTGATAACCTCAATGCCTCGACTGAGCCGCTGAAAAGTGAGCGGGTATCGGCCAAGGCTGAAAATGCGATTAAAGCTAAAACTCAGCTTCAAGCGCAGCGTCAGTGGGCATATTTGTGGCTGCAGCAACGTATCGCTTTGACTACACGTATTGATGATATTGAACTTGCAGCGTTAGCTGCTTTTGAATTTCAACATGTCCGCATCGAGGTAGTTGAGCCGTCGGAGTTTAATACAGTATTAGCACTATTACAGGCTGAGCAAGTCTTAGGTTTTGATACTGAAACCCGTGCAAGCTTTGAGCGCTGCGTGCAACATCCCTTGAGTCTTATTCAAATCGCGACAGTGGATACCTGTTATTTATTTCAGCATGCCATTTTGGGTGAGCAATTCACCCAGTTAAAAGCCTTATTAGAAGATGAAACCATACTCAAAGTCGGGGTTGGTTTACGCAGTGATACACAAGCCCTCAGGCGGCAATGGGGCATTAATGTCGCCTCAACTTTAGATTTAAATTGGGCACTGGCGCAACTTGGAGCGGAGAAGGAAATGGGGACGCGCCAGTTAGTTGCGGCGCTTTTGGGTGTTCGTATCGACAAACCTAAAAAAGTCACCTTATCGAATTGGCAGCACGTGCCGTTATCCAGTGCGCAAATTCATTATGCCGCCGCCGATGCCTTGGCCGCACTCAAATGCTTCAACGCGCTAATCACTCAACTGACACCCTTTTATCATGCATCAAGTGCCGCAAAAGCCGCATTATTAATTCCTTCAAGTTTGATAGTGCCATTGGCGAAATATTTTAAGGATGCAGAATGAAACACAAAACCCAAAATGCCGCAAAAGTTAAAATCATGCCATTACATTCGGATGCGAGCTCGCAAGGCACCAGTACTTTAGGTTTGATTTACCGCGTACTTGGCATGTTGCTTCTGTTAAGTGTTATCACTTTTGGGATTAATGCTTGGGCATAGATAGCGGTATTGCCAGCAGTCGAAAATAAAGGAGAACACTATGTTAGATGCTATTTGTGAACTCGAAACAGAGGATCATTTAATTGCGAGAACGACTTATAGTGTTTTTAAGTTTCAACAATTACCCGATGAGGATATCGAGCGTTTGCGGCAATGGTTAATTTGCCCCGCCTGCGGTGGTAAAGCATATTTCCGTAAAGCCTCAAAAGACGGTAAAGCCGCTTGTTTTGGCTCGCGATATCATCAAGCCGATTGCATTGAATTTAAACCTTCGGCACAAAAGTCCCGTGAGGAGCAAGATGCCATCGAAGTGCAGCAACAGCTGGTGGACGCCGATGCCTTAATGATCGATTTTAGCCGTAAACCTCGTCGCCATACGCCTGCAAACAAAGTTTCGACTGCACAGGTATTAACCAGCAAGACTGAGCCAACGCCTAAATTGTCCTCTATGCCTGAGTCATCGAAAGCGTCTGTTGCATCGTCAGTGGATGATCGGATACAAGAGTCGAAAACAGGCTACCAAGTTAACACAGCTGGACATACCACTGAAAAACGAGTGCCCAGCCAAGGGCTCGAAAAATTACTCCACAGTTTATTGCGCGGTACAGATTTGGCGAAATCGGATCTCTGGGTATACACAGACGCTGAGCGAAAATACCGTTGGCGGGCGAAGAACCTGTTTGTCAATTTTGCCGATGCGGACCCAAGCGACAATAAACCCCACATGTATTGGGGCACGATATCCCACACTGACCCGACGATGAGTTGGCTTAATCCCGCCGACAGCAAAGATATCGGCATTCCTATCGATGGGATAAAGCAACGATTATTAGTGCAATTTGAAATAGAAGATAAACGCTGCTTTGAAGGCGCTGGTTTGATTTTATTTGGTAAATGTTTTTGGAATAAAGAAAAGACCCGCAAAATTATTCAGCTATGGAATAACGATTTGCAGCGGATTTTTATCTCAAAGTTGGAAGATTAGCTTCGGGCAGAAACTAAAAAGAGGGGAGTAAAGGGGCGATTCCCGACGCACAAAAGCGTTACAGCAAAAGTCCCTATCTATATCACGCTTATGAAAGCGCTTACTTGCCGCAGCACTTCTTGAATTTTTGACCGCTACCACAAACGCAAGGCTCGTTACGATTCGGTTTTTTCTCGAAAGTCGTGGTCTTAGGCTTATTTAATAAACCGTCTAATTCAACAATATCTTCAGCGACGTCGGCATTGACTTCGATATTGGCGAACAGCTGGTGTTCGGCAACAATCGCGGCAACTTCGAGTTTACGCGCTTCGTCGGCAACAATTAATTGTAATGGTAATGCTTCTGTACCCGGTTTAGCGGCACGTTTAGTGTTGTAGCCATAGCTTTCGTGCTTTGGCTTAGGGGTTTTACGACCCTTGAAGAAAAATTTGTCAGACATGAGTGGTTCCGTCGAGCTGTGTATGAAATTGACGATGCTTATACTATAAAACGCCGATTTTATAAATCGAACTCAGATCTTTTTTCGATAAATGCGCGTCTTTAACCCTTAAGCACCTCAAAATGGCCGAAACGGCACACTTATTCGACGTCATCAAACTGATTTGTTGTGGGATCATTAAGTCGAGTTACTATTAACCTATGGGCTCTAAACTAAGTATCTACTACGTCATATCGCTAATATGCGATGGCTTTTTAATCTCAGTGGCAGTTAAATCAACAGCAATAGCCTAACTTGTTTGAAAAACCTTCAGTTAATGAGTTTTGCCATAAAAAGTACTTTACCTTTGGAGGTGCTTTTAGCATAATGCCCCACGTCAACAGGGGTGTAGTTCCAATTGGTAGAACAGCGGTCTCCAAAACCGATGGTTGCGGGTTCGAGTCCTGCCACCCCTGCCAAATAAAACAACGGCTTGCATAGAAATATGCGAGCCGTTTTCTTTTGCGTTGAATAAAGCGTAAAAAATGATTTTGCTTGGATTGAATAACTTGCCATTTTTTAACACTACCAATTGCCGGTACTATTTCCATTTTTTTGTCGTAACCCTCCAACATAACTGCGGCTTGTAGGCTACTTACTGCCAATGCTTGTTCATCAAATAGGTTGTTGGCGAAGTCACTAATCCGCCAGTTTTTAGCTTGATAATCGACGCTAAAGCGAGTTACCACATAATCATCTGCAACTGTCATCGCCGTTATAAATTGAGCTGCCTGTGCTATCAAAGTCTTGGCTGTGTTCGAAATAAGATAGGCCAATCAAAGCCACGGTTATTTAAATCAAAACGGTATTTATCCTATCTAAAATTTACCAATGTGTGACTGGTTTGTGCCGTTACTTGTGTAAAAGTCTGCATTGAACCTTTGCCTGTCATGAACCCACAGTACATTGATCAAGACTATTAGCCGTCAGAAATGAGTATTCCACGACACTTTATTTTTTGTTCATCTTTGGGATCTTAGTTCCAAAATCTAAGATTTAGTTTGAATTGAAGGTCATAACAGTACAATATAAGAACTATATTGAATGCATCTTAATTGTGTTCATCATCGTTCTGCTACTCGGCTAACAACTATGCTAAATATTGATGATCCTACACAAACCGAACGTACTCACGCGTTATGGCGCTTAGGCTTTAGACCTTTTTTCCTTGGGGGAGCAATATTAGCTGCGCTATATATCCCTTTATGGCTATTAACTTGGTTTACTCCCCAATATAGTTTTTTCCCTTCATCCTTTTGGAGCAAGATATTGCCGCTATGGTGGCATCCACATGAAATGCTGTTCGGTTTTGCTATGGCAATTGTGTGTGGATTTTTGCTGACTGCCGTTCAAAATTGGACTAACCAACCCACATTAAAGGGATGGCCACTCGCATTGACCTTTAGCTGCTGGCTATTGGCACGATTATTACTCTTACTCCCAATGCAAGTTCCGCTCATTTTGCCCGCCGTGTTTGATTCATTGTTCCTTGGTATGGCAAGCCTTACCCTATGGCGCTGTATTTATAAGGTGAAGCAATGGCGCAATATTGGTTTTCCGATCATGTTGTTTGCCGCACTCGTGATTAACAATGTCAGCTATTACGCTTTATTTGAACGCGATTTTATCCTTGCCAACCAGATCTGGCAGGCGATGTTATGGTGGTTAGCCTTACTTATCACCATAGTCGGTGGACGTGTCATTCCATTCTTTACCGCGATGCGCATTAAGGCCACTAAAGCAGATCCCTTAACTTGGATTGAATACCCGCTGATCCTGACGATGATCTTGCTCGTCATTCAATCACTCATCCACCTTATACCTCTGGAAGTCGAGCGAGGCTTACTGCTCATTGCGGGGCTTTTGCAGCTGGTCCGACTTGCACGCTGGTTACCCCATAAAACACTGAAAGAACCTATGCTGTGGTCCTTGCATCTTGCCTATTTAATGTTGCCTCTCAGCCTGTTAGCTATGAGTTGGTATCTCGATAATGAATATGCCTATCGCAGTTTGCTTCACCTATTTGCTATTGGTTGTATGGCTACCCTGTGTCTTTCGATGATTTCCAGAGTGTCACTCGGGCACACAAGTCGAAATATTTATGAGGGCCCTAAGATGATCTTGGCATTTATTTGCCTACCGTTAGCGGCACTGCTCAGGGCGCTAATGCCCATCTGGTTTCCGGCCCACACCCAAGTCTGGTTATGGTTGGCTGGCAGTTGCTGGTTTATCGCATTTGCACTGTTTGTATGGCATTACTTGCCGATACTTTCTCGCCCCCGTATTGATGGGCGCCCAGGTTAATATTGATGTTAGGACAAAAGGATACAAAGTGAAAACTTATTTTAAAACAGTCACATTGCTAAAAATGATTTGCTTGCTCGCCATAACTACATGTACATCTGTAGCGGCTTCCGATACTAGCAACCAACAAAAATACCCTAACCAATATCAATCTTGGCAAGCGACATCTGAACAGGTCGAGCGCGAAGATATGCTCGCCAATTATCCCGCCAGCATCATACTCTGGGCAGGATCTTCCTATGCAAAAGAGTACCATAGCCCACGTGGGCATCATTTTGCCGTTGCTGATGTGACGCATACTTTACGTACAGGTGTCCCCCCTAAGGCAGGAGAGAAAGGATTATCCGCCAGTTGTTGGACCTGCAAGACACCGGATGCCCCTAGATTGATTGAACAACTGGGATTTGAAGGATACTCTGCTAAAAACTTTACCGATTTGGGCAAAGAGATCCAAAGCGTAGTGTATTGCAGTGATTGCCATGAATCTGGCACTAATAAGTTAACTTTACCTCGCCCCCATGCCCAAGAGGCTATGGCTAAAATTCACCTGCCATTCGATAAACAAGATACCGATATGCAAGGTGCGCAGGTATGTGGTCAATGTCATGTCACTTACTATTTCCGTCCGGAAAAAAGTAATGTTGTAAATATTCCCTGGATTTTTGGCAGCACAGCCGATGATATTGAAAAATATTATGACACTCGCCGCTTCTTCGAATGGATCCATCCTCTTTCGAAAACGCCCATACTCAAAGCACGTCATCCTGAGTTTGAACACTGGAGTCGCAGTAAACATGCCGAAGTCGGTGTTACTTGCATTACCTGCCATATGCCAACCCAGCAGGATGCAAAAGGTGTTGAATTTACTAGTCATAAAGTTGATAAAGCCTTACCGCATTTTGATAACAGTTGCAGTGGCTGCCATAGCAGTAAAACCAAAATTGAAACCAAGCTCGCGGCCAATAAATTAACGATTGAGACCAAAGCCCGCGAAGTTGAAGCTCTGCTCGTCAAAGCCCACTATGAAGCTAAAGCGGCATGGGATGCTGGTGCTAAATGGGAGAATATGAATGAGCCAATTATGGCGATACGACACAGTCAGTGGCGCTGGGACTTTGCCATGTCTTCACATGGTTTGTATGCACATAATCCACAAGAAGGTAAGCAGCTTTTAGATAAAGCTATCGAACAAGCGAACGAAGCACGTCATCTGCTCGCTGGAATATTGAAGCAACTTAACGTGACTCAAGTTAGTTATCCAGATATCAGTACTAAGGAAAAGGCCCATCAAGCGATAGGGTTAATTGAATCGGATTTAATCAAAGAAAAACAAAAGTTTATTGAAGATGATGTTAATAAAAACTGGCAGCCTGTCGCAAAATATGGTTATTAGTTTATTAGCGGGTGGCTGATAATTTGAGGGATTTTAAAGCTCAAAAGCGAGAGGAAGTTCGAGTATTTATGCTTTGATTCAGTGAGCGTTATGCCAACAAGGCTTGGTCGGTTCTACAGCGATGCTCATCTTCCTTTGCACGAGCAATAACTGCAGCCGAAATGATTCATGTCATTTCGGCTGCAGTACATAACTCATTGATAGGTTGGTCAGTAACGACAAATTAATCACTGTAATCTGTGTCAGATATCTGTAATTCAGTTTTTTAATGCGTAGAAAGCCGATCTTACTTTGAGGCAAGTAATTGATGAAATTCTATTATCTTGGTTGGCTGCCAAAGTGATTGGTTTCGATGCGAAACTAAAACCAATGTACAACTCTGTTCGCAAATAGCCTTGGCTACACGCTTTTCTGTCTCTTCATCCAATGCCGAGGTGGCCTCATCCATTATCAGAATCGGTGCATTTTTGATAAGCGCGCGTGCTAAGGCAAGCCTTTGGCGTTCCCCTCCCGATAACCCTGCGCCTTGCAGGCCGACTTCTTGGTAAATGCCCAGTTCTGATCTGTCTAATACTTCATCCAGAGCCACTTGGCGTGCCGCTTTATCTACGGCTTGATCGTCGGCATCAGGGTTACCAATACGAATGTTACTGGCAATGGTGCCTGTAAAGATGAGTGGATCCTGCGGCACATAGGCGAAAAAGCGGGCAAGTTCAGTTGCGGGAACTGACGTGAGCGGCACCTTGCCCAAAGTGATCAGGCCTAGGGTGGGATCATCAAAGCGCATCAATAGCTTAAGTAAGCTGGTTTTACCTGAACCGCTCGGGCCACAAATCAGCACGCGTTCACCTGATTCGATAGTGGCATTGATATTTTGCACCGCAGGGGGAAATGTTACGTTATTCAATTCGATTGTATGATTGTTCGGTGTCTTTTGTTGCGCTTGGCTTGGCTCTTTGAGCGTTGGCGCATGAGTCGCTTGTCGATAGTGTTTAATAGCCGCTAACTGATCATTAATGCTTATTGCCGCCACGGCGAGAGTCTCAAGTGGCGCCGCCGCGCGCATGGTCAACATCAAAACAGCGAGCAGCATTATCGTATTGTTTATACCGGATAGCACCAGGTAGAGTGCCATGCCTGCAATAGGTAAAAAACTGGCGATAGCCGACAGTAATGTTGCTATAGCAGCGGCGCGATTAGTTCGTTCCAATGCGATTTCTTGTGTTTGCCAGTTTTGCTCCACCCGTGTTGTTGCGCCGCTATATCCTGCTGCTGTGCGCAGTAACTCTAAGTGGTCGATCAGTTCAAGAGTTGACTGCTCTGCAGCCAATTCAGTGTTGTTTCGGTCCATATCTGCGCGGGCAAGGGCTCGTTGCGCCATACTCTGAATCACAAATGACATCAGCAACAAGCTAGCCAACATTAGTACCAGTGGTATGCCACCGATCAATCCTATGCCAAAGGTAATGCAGAGCGGAATAAGCGGTGCATGAATAAATACCTGAAATTGATGTGCCGGAATACTCATAAAGCCAGGAATACTCCGAGAGACAGTTTCTATGAGTAGTGTCCTGACACTCGGTGTAAACCAAGAGAGTTTCGCTTGTTGCATGGTCGTGCCTAATGCACTGTAGAGCGCATTGGCCAGCCTTGCGCCAGCCCAAAAACCTGAACGCGAAGCCAGTATTGTGGTGAGTATGGTTATTGCGGCAATCGATAGCACTTTTTGCGGTGATTGCTGCTGAGTAATGGCTAAAGCCAGTTGAATGTAGCATGCCGCTTCCAATATGGCCGCCACAGCCCAACCGCAGGCAACAGGTATTAAGTGCTTTATGGCTGCGTAATCTTGGGGACGATTTATCATTGGCCTTCTCCTTCCCTGTGATGCTTGAGTGCGAGCTTGTCATCCGCCAGCTCGGCAAGCGTTAAGTCATGGGTGACCATCACAATCGTTTTGTGGTTTGTTTTTGCGTGATGGTGTAGTGCTGTGAACACGTTAAACGCCGTTTCGCTGTCTAGGGCCGATGTGGGTTCATCAAGCAATATCACCCTAGCGGGTGAAAGAAACACACGGGCAAGATTAACGCGTTGTATTTCACCGCCAGACAGTGTGCTCGCATGAGTATTTAAGGGTTTATCCAATTGCGCACAGTGTAATGCTGCTAAGTAATCGTCATCCGTGGCACAAGGTGCGGTGAGCGCGAGATTGTCGGCGATGGAGGTCGCCAGTAGTCCCGCACTTTGTGGTAATAGCATGATCGCGCGATTAATCGAGGCTTCATCCATCTCTTTGAGTACCATACCAGCGAGTCGAATATCTCCGGCATGTAGCGGCTCCATGCCAGCTAATAAGCGCAGTAATGTGGATTTACCAACACCACTGATCCCTGTAACTGCTGTCACTCTGCCAGATCTAAATTGATAGTTAATGGGCACAGATTGATTGCTTGTAGACAGTGAAGGCACAACATTCGTGAGGGTGAGCGGCATAGGTGTATTAAGCTCAATATTGCCGCTACCAACAGGAACTCTCGATTGCTCAAGAAAATCCGTTAGCCGCTGAGCGGCAGCGCGGCCCGTGGCGAGATAATCAAGCCCATGCCCGAGCTTTAGGGCTGGCGTGACTATGGCCAGACTGAAGAACAAGGCTGCAGCAAGGTTTTCTGGGGGCCATTCATACCCGATGGCATAGACAATCGCAAAAGTACAGACAGCCTGCAGTAGTGATGTGGCCACGGCGACTGAAGTTGATACCTTGCTTACCCGCTCAAGAATATCCCCAATAAAATGTGTCGTTGCCTTTTGGTAGTCGGCCATAGCACCCGTTTGTGCGCCATAAATGCGAAATACAGGCGCACCACGGGCGTAGTCATCTACTGCTGCAGTGATATTTCCCATCACATTGACTCGTGCTTCCCCCTGTTTTGCTGCAAGCCTTGGGATCACCACCAAATAGAAAAGCGCTGCGACTAGACCTGGGATAAGGGCAAGTAATGCCACTAAGCCCGCACTTAAGATCAGCAAACCAATAGTGATGACAGGGACAATAATAAAGGTCGCTAGCTCAGAGGGTAAATGCGCGATCATATGATGCAATGACGCTATGTCATCGACCATTAATCGCTTTAACTTTTCGCCCTTATATTTTGCCAAAGTACTTGGTGGCAGCCTGACAAGATGCGCTGCAACCTGACGCCTTAATCTTCCAGAAAATTGCGCCTCAGCATTGTGATTAATCCAAGAGGCGCTACCAGAAAGCAGTGCCGACAATATCCAAAATATGAGCGCACCCGCTAACCAAAATGAATGATGTCCAGCAATAAGCTGTATTACGCACCAGAGTGCACTTAGTGCCATCACGCCGGTACCAGCCGCTAGTAATGTTCCGAAAGTGAGTGCGGGAATCGCCGGACGTAGGGCGAAGGCTAATGTTGAAGTGGGACTGAAAAGTCGCTGCATTTTAATGTTCACCTAAAAAATCGAAGTGGAACAGGCTGGGCTTCGATCTGGAAAGTGTGATTAACACAAGGCCAATGAAGCGATGAAGTCTTGATATTGCAGAGTAAAAAATAGTCTGAGTGCCAGAGTTTATGGGCAAATGAACATCCACGAGCCAAATTCCTTGTTTCATAAAAATTGAACCGCCATGAGATGGCGACCATATTAAGCGGTCATTTTTATTTATCAACACAGTGTTGATAAATGTTTTGAACGGCGATAATATAATTGATAACTATTCTCATTGGCAACAAATCTTTCGTATAAGGAGTTATTACACATGCCCCGATTTGGTAAGTTTTACCCACAATCAAAGTGGGTTATCGGTTCTCTTGCGCTGGGGCTTAGCGCTATTTCCGGCTCAACTATTGCTGACAGTGGAACTGCTCCGGATAAGCAATCCAAGCAACAAGATGCAGCGGGAAATATTGAAGTCATCACAGTTTACGGTCAGAAAATCGAGCGCACGCTGAAGGAAACGGCTAGCTCAGTGACAGTGATCACTGAAGAACAGTTGAGGAAAAATGCCGACCAATCAACGATTTCTGAAATTCTCGGCGGTACGCCAAACTTAATTTATGCCGGAAATACCGATGCGCCCATTATCCGCGGAACAGATACTAAAGGGCCTGTTGCAGCGGGTAATGCCTACTTATCTAAGCCTGTGCCTGGGGCAACTATCAGTGTTGATGGTAAATATCTGAGCCCCGCAGAACTGGATTTAGGTGCCGCAGGCGTGTGGGATGTGTCGTCTATTGAAGTTTACCGTGGTCCGCAAACGACCAGTCAAGGAGCCAACAGTATTGCTGGCGCTGTAGTGATCCATACCCATAACCCCACTTATACGCCAGAATTTGCAGCACAAGCACTTTATGGCAGTCGGAATAAGCAGCGTTTTTCGGTTATGGCGTCCGGTGCGCTCAGTAATGACTTTGCCGCAAGAATTAGCGCAGATTACAGTGCTAGAGATACCTTTGTTGATTACGTTAACCCAGATTTTACTGCCCATGATTTGGATTTTGAGTTTAAAAACCAAAATCTACGGGCGAAGTTGCTATGGGAACCCGAAAAATACAGCAACTTTTCCGCCATGCTGACTTATTCCTCCACTGAGGCTAAACGTCCCAGAAACGAGGTGGTATCAGAACCCTATGATGACTTAGAAAATCGTTCAATTTTTCAGGACAATCAAGAAGTCAGTAATCGTGTTGGAATTTTTGATCTTGAATATGTGTTCGACAATGGGATGAAGTTGCATAACCAACTGCAGTATTCAGAAGGGCAGTTTGATTATCGGTTCGCAGCACCTTATCAAGGGATCGCAAAACGAGATAATGAAAACTTTTCGAATGATATAAGGCTGAACTTTGGTGACAAGAGTTCAGAGTTTAGTGGGGTTGCCGGTGTCTTCTACTGGGATGATAAAACCAACAACAAGCTGAACAACGTATTTGGTAATGCCGACGCAGACCTGAGACATACCAGTTTTGCCCCCTACGGTGAAGTCATATGGCGCTTCTCACCCAAGTGGGCATTCACCAGCGCTCTTCGTTATCAGTCTGATGAAATTAGCCACGATGGTATTGCCAGCTACATCCCAGGTGTGCGCCATCAATATGAAGAGACGTTTACGGCTTTATTACCTAAGGTTGCCCTGTCCTATGATCTGACAGATAACGTCTTAATCGGCGCTATGATCAGTGAAGGTAACATTCCTGGGGGCACAGGTATTAACTTCCGCGGCGGCGAATATTATACCTTTGATGCCGAATCGGCATGGAACTATGAACTTTTTACCCGTATCGATCTGCTTGAACAACGCTTAATCATAAATAGCAATCTCTTCTACACCCGCTTTAAGGATTCACAACGTTCAGTTACTGACTACCTCGATGGACGTCCCTTTGGTTCTGTCATTATTAATGCCGATGAAGCGCAAAGCTATGGGATTGAATTAGATTGGAACTTTAAAGTTGCCGATAGTTTTAGCTTATATGGTGGGCTGGGTTTACTTGAAACTGAGATAAGTGAATTTAATGACTACCGTGGCGAGGAGTTTGTCGGCAACGAGTTTAGTAAAGCGCCGGGATATATGCTCAATATAGGGTTTGACTATTCAATCACAGACACTATCAAAGTGAGCGGTGATGTGCGCCATACGGATGGATACTTTTCAACGGATACCAATGAGCCAGAGTTAAGAGTGGGATCTTACACTACGGTAAACCTGAATTCTTCCTATCAAATCAACCAATATTTTGAAGCCTTTGTTTATGCACGCAATTTGCTGGATGAACGTGCACCCGTGGCAAAAATGGCTGACAGAAGTACCGGAGGCGTGGATGCATATTTACTTGAACCTCGAGAAATAGGTGTAGGCGTTAGGGCGAAGTTTTAGCGGCTAGCTTCTACCCGCTGTATTGGGTATTGCCATGCAGCGGGTAGCAAGAGCGGTTAGAATGGCTTTTTTGCCTTGGAAACCTTATCGATATGACACAAGTACCGGAGCAACTTACTCAAAAACGCCAGCGTGGTAGACCAAGCCGTATTTCCCGTGAGGCTATCGCCAGAGCTGCGTTGGAGATTGGGGTTGATCAAGCGACCATCCCTGCTATAGCCGCGCATTTAAAGGTCGATCATTCTTCCCTCTACCATCACGTAGCAGGTCGAAATGATGTTATCTCCATTGCCGCTGAGCTTGCAATTAATGAGCTGGACTGGCGAGCGCCAGCGGCCACAGATTGGCGGAGCGAATTGATCATATTGACCGATGCCATTTGGGCACTCTATGAGCGTCATCCTGGCCTCGCTGAGTCTATCCATCAGGCCAGTGTTACGCCGTCATCGGGTATACGTTCTTTTGCTGAATCGGTCGAAAAGCTGCAACGCAAAGGCTTCTCCCTCGATGAAGCAGTGCTTGCCGTTGATATCTTAGTTGACATGGTGGGGGAGTGCTTTTTGGGATGGTGGTCAACCACTAAACCAGAGGCCGATGGTCGGACACGTAAAGAGCGAATTATCGCAATTTGGGAAGATGAAGCCTCCAAGCTCCCTGATAAAGCTGAGCAGATAAATGCGATGGTAGACATCATGAAGGTGGGCGCCCGCAAATGGTGGGAGCGAAAACGTGACTTAGTGTTAGCGGGTATTGCCGTTACCCATGCCCAAAAGGCAGGGGGATCCGATAAGGCTCAAACATAGCGCGTCGATATGAAAACCTCATAGCGGCTGCAGATTAGTACAAGATTTATTGCGTATAGGAAGTATCAGCTTGTGAAGGTGGTTTATGCACTGACGTGCTTTTTTGTGCTTTGTTTTGCCTCATTGCTGCTAGGCGCAAAGTATGCCTCTGTGACGCAGATGCTGACGTTCTCGGATGATGTTTGGTTGGTGTTATCTGCTAGTCGTCTGCCGCGGCTCTTTGCCTTGATTTGCTCAGGTGTCGGGCTCGCAGTCTGTGGCGTGATATTACAGCAGATTGTGCAAAACAAGTTTGTTGAACCTGCTACTTGTGGCGGGCTTGATGCCGCCAAACTAGGCATATTAATTTCAATCATTCATGCCCCGAGTATGGGGGTTACCGCCAGAATGTTGGGGGCTTTGGTTTTTTGCCTGCTTGCGAGTTTAGCCTTTATTCTGATTATTCGTGGTATTCGGTATAAGAGTCCGGTGCTCATTCCAATTATTGGGATTATGTTTGGCAGTGTACTCAGTGCGATAGCGGAACTTTATGCTTATCAAAACAATATGATGCAGAGTATGCAGGGATGGATGCTGGGTGATTTTTCAAAAATCGTGCAGGGTAACTACGAAATCATCTATCTGATCCTTCCCGTAGTCATACTGACCTACCTTTATGCACAGCGCTTTACCATTGTAGGAATGGGCGAAGGCTTAGCTACCACACTAGGCCTGAGTTATTTCAACCTAGTTATCTTAGGGTTAGTGCTGGTTTCCCTGACCATAGCGACCACAGTTATCACAGTCGGGAGCATTCCATTTATTGGTTTGATTATTCCTAATCTTGTCGCTATGCGTTACGGCGATAATTTAAAACGTACCTTGCCTATTATCGCCTTTGCTGGCGCAACACTACTGATTATCTGCGACTTACTTGGTCGGCTTGTTTTGTATCCCTTTGAAATTCCTATAGGTCTAACGGCAAGCTGTTTAGGTGGACTCATATTTTTAGTTATCGTTTGGAAAATCAAATGAAAGACAGTGCATGGCGTTTTTTGAGCTGGGGGCTGCCTATTATGTTGGCAGTCACATTTTTATTGATGGGCTCAGGCTTTGATTTTGACTATGTCATACCGAATCGATTGGTGCGTTTGGGCACTATTTGCCTTGGTGGTGTCTGTATTGCGTTTTCTTCGATACTGTTTCAGACCTTAGCCGGAAATCGCATTTTAACGCCATCTATCATGGGGTATGAAGGGGTTTACTTGATTTTGCAGGCTCTGTTGATCCTTATCTTAGGGACGGGCAGCAGTATTCTGATCACCGCTAACAGCAATTTCTTTGTCTCAGTCGTGGTGATGTTGCTTTACTCAACGGCGATTCACCGCTGGCTATTTAGTGGAGATCGACATGATGTGTTCTTCCTACTGCTTGTGGGCTTAGTGCTCACTGTGGTGTTAGGCAGTTTTACTCAGTTAATCCAATATTCTATCAGTCCCGGTGAGTTTTCTATTTTCCAGAGCTATAGCTTAGCGTCGTTCAACCGCGCTCAACCAGAGCAATTGCTTATCTCTCTAGTGCTTGTCAGTGCCGTGTGTATTGCCGCTTGGAGAGTGCGCGCTGTACTTGATGTATTACTGATGGGGCGGGAGCAAGCTATCTCTCTTGGTATTGATTATCAAAAAGTGGTGCGCCTGCTATTGGGTCTTATCGCGGTATTGGTCGCAATATCAACCAGTTTAGTGGGGCCGACTGCTTTTATGGGGATATTTGTCGCGAACATGGCCTATGCACTGGCAAGGCATCCGTCGCACTCATTTACTTTGATAACAGGATGCGCCGTTGCTATCTCGGTTTTTCTGATCGCGCAAATGCTCGTTGAGCATCTGTTTAATTATCAAACCAGTGTTGGGCTGTTAATTAATCTATTTTGTGGCGCCTATTTCTTTGTCTTAATTCTTAAACCTCGGAGCGCAGTGTGATAACCGTCAATAACTTATATCAGTCTTATGGCGCGAAACCTGTGCTAAAAAATGTCACTGCACAATTTCCCGAACATCAGATGACTTCTCTCATCGGCCCTAACGGTGCCGGCAAAAGTACCTTACTGATGTCGATTGGTCGGTTACTGAATATCCAGCAGGGCGAGGTATTACTCAAAGGTACTGCTATCCACAATATTCCCTTGAAGGATTATGCCAAGCAAGTGGCAACCATGCGTCAGTTTAACAGCCTCAATTTACGCCTGACGGTCAGGGAGTTAGTGGCATTTGGTCGTTTTCCCTATAGCCAAGGGGCACTCACAAAGGAAGATCATTGCGCCATTGATGAAGCGCTGTCGTTTTTAGCTTTACAGTCATTAGCCAATGTATTTATTGATGAACTTAGTGGCGGACAACGCCAAATGGCTTTTCTGGCAATGGCGATTGCGCAGCAAACGGATTATTTATTGTTAGATGAACCGCTCAATAATTTGGATATGAAACATGCCGTTAGCATAATGCGGGCGCTTCGTCATCTGTGTGACGATTACAAACGAACGGTAGTGTTAGTGGTTCACGATATCAATTTTGCGGCTAACTACTCCGACTATATTGTCGGTATGAAGCAAGGCGTTGTGCACTGCGCTGGACCCGTTGAAGAGGTCGTCACAGCACAAAGGTTAAAAGCACTGTACGAACTGGATCTTGAGGTGCTGAAAACGAGTCAAGGAACTGTATGTAATTATTTCAACTTCAACTTACAAGGAGAATACAAGTGACGTCGAAATGTAGAAGTGGGACTAAAGTGGTAGCGATTCTGTTATTTAGCTCGGCTTTTTTGCTGGCCTGCGACAATAAAACCGAGTCATTACAGCCTGCATCATCGGATACGAGTGCTTCAACGGTTGAGTTGGAGTTTGCCCCGATAGAGGTAGAGCATAAGTTGGGCACTACTGTTATTACAAAACGGCCAGTACGCGTTGCGGCCCTAGATATGAATGAAGTCGACTATCTCGAACAGTTGGGTGTTCCGATTGTCGGTATGCCAAAGGATTTTGTTCCTTACTACCTGAAAGACTACAGCAACAATAGTGATATCGTTGATTTAGGTGCTATCGTTCAACCCAATATGGAACGTATTTATGCACTTAAACCCGATTTGGTGCTGATGTCATCCGTTCAAGCTAGTCATTATCAAGCGCTTTCCAATTTGGCACCAACCATTCATTTGGATATTGATTATCAAGACAGCAACAGCGATTACTTTGATATAGTCACAAAACACTTATTGATGCTGGGTAAATTATTCGATAAGTAAACCTTGGCAAAACATAAAGTGGATGAACTGGAAACTAAGATCCAAGCCGCCAGAATGGTGATTAAGGACAGGCCTGAAAAAGCCTTGGTGGTGCTACATAATAACGGCGCTTTTCGATTTTTAGGTATTCGTTCTCGCTATGGGTTTATTTACAGCGCGCTAGGGGTGAAACCCGCTAGCCTTTCAGAGCAGATGGGATTGCACGGTCAACCTGTATCAAGCGAGTTTATTCTTGAAAACAATCCCGACATCATTTACGTGGTTGACAGAACCGCAGTGATGGAGCGAAGCCCCGTATTGGATAAACAATCTATTGATAATCCTCTTTTGCGTGAAACTAACGCTTGGAAGACGGGGAACATTATTTTTGTGGATCCCGAGGCTTGGTATATAACTGGGGCGGGCATAACATCCCTTAATATTATGATTGATGATGTGTTAAAGGGTTATGTAAAGTAGATGGCTGCAAATAGTCTATGGACGGCATAGCTAATGACTCATGAGATAAGTTACCTCTTGTAACATTTAAGCCCTACGGCTTAGGTAAATCGGTTTGCAACTTTAGTAGTGCTTAACATACAATCGCCTGCCAAATTATCTGAGGAAGTAGGGTTTGAATAGTGTGATACAAACAAGACGCACCCTAGCGATATGGCTTGCTGCCATATTGGTGCTATTGTCTGTTGCCATTGCTGTTCACAGTGTTTCCCATGCTAGTGAAGACTCTAAGGCCAATTGTTCGCTGTGCTTACATCAGCACCAGTTGCAACATGCGCTAACCAGTACCCCCTTTCATTTTCAACTCGCTCAGCAGGGTTATATCTCGGTTGAGTTTCAGGCCGTTTCCTTTAAGCGACCTTTTAGTCGTTTCTTCAATAGTCGTGCTCCGCCCATAACAGCATAAGTTACTGTTTATTCAATTTATCTTAATTAACTTTGAGCGCCTTGGCTTAGCTAAGGCGCCTATGCTGTTTATTTTCGGAGTGAAAATGACTTCTTTTTATGTCCCTAAGCGCACTGCGCTGTTGCTGGGCGCCTTGTTTGTGCTCAATCCTATTTCAATGTTGTTGGCCGCAGAAAGCAGTCAATCGAGTTCACAAGCTATTGATACTGTGAGTGACGCAGTGCTTGACACTGACATTGAACGTTTAAGTATCCACTATCGCCAAGCCTATCGTGGCAATGTGTCCTCAACTGAACTTCCCCAAGCGATCAGTGTGTTAGACGAGCAATTGATAAAAGATGCGGGGCTGACGCGGTTTCAAGATGTACTGGACTATTCCGCGAGTGTGGCGCGGCAAAACAATGGCGGCGGTTTATGGGATAGTTTTTCCCTACGCGGCTTTCCGGGCAACGAAAACATGCCATCGGGGTATTTAATCAATGGCTTTAATGGTGGCCGAGGTTTTAGTGGTCATAGAGATTTATCAAACGTTGCCTATGTCGAGATTTTAAAAGGCCCAGGTTCGGCACTTTATGGCCGCTCGGAGCCCGGTGGCACAGTTAATATCGTCACTAAGAAACCCCAATATGAAACCAGTGGTTATTTAAAAGCATCGGCTGGGAGTTTCGACCAATATCGGTTAGAAGGTGATGTGACCTCAGGTTTAACCGATAACTTGGCATTTCGGATTAATGGCGCTTGGCAGGAACACGATAGTTTTCGTGATTATGTGTTTAGCGATAAAAAAATCGTTACGCCGTCTGTGCGTTGGCAGATTTCCGAAAAAGCTTCCTTGCTGTATGAAATGGAATACCTCAAGCAGGAACAGCTATTCGATCGCGGCATTATTGTGCTCAATAACGATATTAATACCGTACCCCGCTCGCGTTATTTAGGTGAGCCTAATGATGGCGCAACGGAGGTGAATGCCACAGGGCATCAGCTGACCTATGACTATGAATTAAATGATTGGTCATTAACTGCTGGCTATAACTACCGAGACTCTAGCTTGAAGGGGTATTCGTCTGATGCCGAGTTAGCAAAGGGGCGGCAATCGCTATTTGATGATGGTCGCACGCTGACTAGGCAGCACAGATATCGTGACTACGCCTCTGAGGATAATTCGCTGCGTCTAGAGTTAAGTGGTCATGTGGATACGGGTTTTATTCGTCATAATTTGCTGCTTGGTGCAGATGTCTATCACTACAATTTGAAGACGGGACTGTATCGTTATCGGGGCAAAAAAGGTGAATACGCCATCGATATCTATGCCCCTCAATACGGTGGGCCTCAGCCAGAGGTGAGTTTGTTGTATGAGAATAACGAGACTCAAAAGGCGTGGGGGACCTATCTGCAAGATCAAATGGATTTAACAGAAAAGTGGAAGTTGCACCTTGGGCTAAGGTTCGATAGTTATCAGCAAGATATCAGTGAAGTCGCGAAAGATACTCTGTCAGAGCAAACCGATAGTCGAGTCAGCCCCAAGGTGGGTCTGGTGTATTTATGGTCCGATGCCTTAAGTTTCTATAGCTCTTATTCTGAAGGCTTTTTACCGCTTTCTGGAACTGACTTTGCGGGTAAGCCATTCGAAGCGGAAGAGAGTCAGTCGGTTGAACTGGGGATGAAGTTTAATGGTACTTGGTTAAACGATCTTCCTATAAACGGTAGTTTAGCCGTGTTCGATGCCCAAAAGAGCAATATCTTGACCTCAGATCCTATCAATGTTGGTTTTTCTGCCACCTTAGGTAAAGCTAAAAGTAGCGGGGTTGAACTCGATTTAGCCGCCGAACTGACGGAGGATTTACAAGCAAAATTATCCTATGCCTATCTTAATACCCGTACCGCCAATGACAGCTTGAATCCTGATTGGGGCGTGCTCATTCCTGCAGGCAGTCCACTGGTGAATGTGCCAAAGCATACCGCGAGTGTGATTCTGAAACAGGATTTGAATAGGCTTTCTATTGATGGTCATCTAGGGCTTAGCTGGCGTTATGTGGATTCGCGCCTCGGCGATTCTGCCGATCCGAGTTTTCAATTGCCTTCTTATCAGTTACTTGGGTTGTTTATGAACACCCACTTAAGCGACAACTTAAGCCTTGGAGTGAATCTGGATAACTTACTGGATGAACATTACATCGCGAGTAGCTATTCCGCTCTTTGGGCCGTGCCGGGTGAGCCACGTAGCATTAAAGTGAGTGTCAGCTATGAATTCTAATATCAGTGCTAACCCAGCGTTATCTTCAGGTTTTGCCGAGCAAGAACTGGGTCGTTCTATTGGCCGCACCCGGATTAATAGTATCGATATGATGCGCGGCGCCGTGATGCTTATCATGTTACTCGACCATGTGCGGGAGCGGTTTTTCTTTCACATGCAGGTGAGCGATCCTATGGATTTGAGTTCGACTTCTTGGGGGCTTTTTGTGAGTCGCTTTGCCGCCCATTTTTGTGCGCCAGTCTTTGTGTTCTTAACCGGGGTTTCTGCATGGCTTTATGCCAATCGTAGCCATGGCGAGCCACGTTCAGCACGTATGTTTTTGATTAAACGCGGGCTGTTTTTAATCGCGCTGGAAATTTTTGTGATTAACTTCTCTAACCTCTCTTGGATGGTCAGCTATTACACCCTTTGGTTACAGGTGATTTGGGTGATTGGTCTGAGTATGTTAGCGCTCGCTGCGCTGATAAACCTGCCTAGACCTTGGATGGCCCTTTTAGGATTTGCGATTGTTTTTGGCCATAATCTGTTGACACCAATTGGTTTTCAGCCCAATGAGTGGGCTTACGGTCTGTGGACCATATTGCACGACCGTGGTTATCTCGTCAGCGAAGGTGTGCTTAGGGTTAAGGTGAGTTATCCCGTGCTGCCTTGGATTGGGGTGATCTTACTGGGTTATGTTGCAGGGCTACTTTTTAGTAATAAACCGAACGGAAGCCATCTTGATGCATCGGCTCGCCAGCAAAAGCTGTTGTTTTTAGGGATCAGCTGTTGGGTACTTTTTGCGGTGCTACGTGGGTTTAACCTTTATGGTGAAACCTTGCCTTGGCAGTCGGGGGCACATTTGGGTGAAACCTTGATGTCGGTATTCAATTTAACGAAATACCCGCCATCATTAAGCTTTTTACTGGTGACCTTAGGCGGCATGTTCTTTTGCTTAGTGGCCTTTGAGCGGTATTTTGCATCAAGTGGGAAAGTGGGTGGGAGATTAGCGCGAGTGGGCCATGGGTTGTCTGTGTTTGGCTCAGTCCCTATGTTCTTCTATATCTTACATTTGTACGTGCTGTTACTGCTTTATACTTTAGCGAAATTCATCTTTGGCGCAAACCATGGTGAGTACTTTGGCGTGAGCAATATAGGATGGGTTTGGTTTATCGCGGGCGTGTTAGCCATCGCATTGTATTATCCCGTTAAGCGATTTAGCGAATATAAAAAGCACAGCACTCAGGCTTGGATTAAGTACCTCTAATCTATTCTGTTTGATCAAGCTTTAAATGCAAAAGTCGCCAAGTGTTTACTTGGCGACTTTTTGCTTTGGTCAGAGCAATAATCTATTTAGCGATTATTCTGCGAGTAAGCTGCGTAACATCCAAGCGTTTTTCTCATGCAGTTGGATGCGCTGGGTGAGTAAGTCCGCAGTCGCCTCATCATTCGCTTGATTCACCAGCGGATACAAGGCTCTGGCATTGCGGATTACTAGCTCCTGATCGCTTAATAGTTCGCGGATCATGGTTTCGGCTTGAGTGACACCTTGATCTTCTTTTATCTCGGTCAGCGCGGCATAGGCTGAATATGAGCCGAGTGCTCTGGCGCCTAATGCACGTACACGCTCTGCGATAAGGTCGACCGCAAGGGCTAGTTCGGTATACTGCTGTTCAAATAGCAAGTGTAAGCTAGTGAACATTGGGCCAGTAACGTTCCAGTGAAAGCTATGGGTCTTAAGGTAAAGACTGTAGCTGTCAGCCAATAGTTGGTTTAGCCCTGCGGCGATTTCTTCTCTGTGAGCTTGATTGATACCTATGTTAATCATGGCGTTTTCCTTCTATTGTCTTACTGAGTGTGTTTAGTCTAATCTTCTGATATTAAATGTAAAATGAGTAAATTAGATTTTGTAAATCTATAAATTCGATTGAACTTCCGAGTGTTAAATCTCGTAAGCGATAAAGCCAGATATCATCTCCTTTCGCCGTGCTGCAGTAACAATGCCATGGCAGAACTGCTATCCTAGCGGCATATTGTGAGTTGATACTTTAATTGAATAAAACTGACCCTAATGAATAAATCAGCCTATTTAACCGCCATGAATGTGACAACTTGGCGAGTGCGCGACACTAAGGTGAAACCTTATTTAGTGATTTGGGATGAAAATGGTGAGTTACCAGAAGCAGAGCCGCTTATTGACGCTGTGCTAACGCTTATCGACATAAAGCGGGACGAATGTGATTTTGACTGTGAGCCCCATACGGGTAAACAGATCGTTTGGGATCTGCGACGTCACAAAGTCAGGCCACGTACCGCATGGTTAGTGTCTGAGCCGTTGGCCGATTTATTGGTGGGTTGGCAGGCTAAAAGCGCGCTCTGGCAGCAGATTTACCAATGGCGCGACCAAATTAGCGGCCAAGCGCCAAGCAAGTCTTAAGCTTTACTCGTAAATACATTAATAACCAATACTTTGGAATACCGGCGTTGAACATCCCACCAGTAGATAGTCTATTCACGACACCATTCGCAGCACAATTGACAGTAGGTTTGCCTGTTGAGCTTGTGGCTCTCACGCTTGAAGATGTTCCCCAAATGGCGCAGCTTGAATCCTTGGCCCATAGCCATCCCATGAGTGAGGGGAATCTTGCCGATTGTTTTGGTCACTTGTACCGTGTCCTAGGTTTACAGCTGAGTGCTCACTTAGATGTAGGTGCAAATACTGAGGCAAATATTGACGTCGATTCGGATTCAGATACTTATCACATCGAAGGACTTTTAGGGTTTGCGATAGTGCAGCAAATTATCGATGAAGTGACTTTATTGGATATTTGCCTATTACCGAGTCAGCAGGGCAAAGGTTACGGCAAGTTATTACTCAAGGCTGTGATGGCATCGGCCAAGGTATCGGGCGCTGTGGTGCTTATGTTAGAAGTGCGAGAGTCTAATCTCGGCGCCCGTGCTTTATATCAAAAGGCTGGCTTTATTGAATCGGGACGTCGCAAAGGTTACTACCCGATAGAGGGCGGTAAAGAAGATGCTATCTTGATGGATTTAGCGATAACCCAAGAATAAGCAGAGCATTAGTGTTCATGTCGTATAACGACAGCTATACGAACCACTCTTCATAAACAACAGTCATAAAAAAACAGCCAATAAAAAACAGCGCCTAAGCGCTGTTTTTCTATTTTAATAACCTTGAAATCTACATCACCTAAGCTCTGCATCTAAGCAAGAAGGTTATTTCACTTCTTTACCTTGGGCTTGCAGGTCCGCATGGTAGCTTGAGCGCACTAATGGACCACAGGCTGCATGGGTAAAACCTAATTCATCGGCTAAGGCTTTAAGCTCATCAAACTCTGCTGGTGGCACATAACGTTCAACCGGCAAATGGAACTTAGACGGCTGTAGGTATTGGCCTAAGGTCAGCATTTCAACTTTATGTTCTCGCAGATCACGCAGTACTTGAGCGATCTCTTCGTTGGTTTCACCCAGTCCCATCATCAGACCTGATTTAGTGGGCACATTGGGATGACGTTCTTTAAAGCGTTTTAGCAGATCGAGCGACCATTGGTAATTCGCACCTGGGCGCGCTTTACGATAATGCATGGGCGCCGTTTCTAAGTTGTGGTTAAACACATCAGGCGGCTCAGTCGATAAAATATCTAAGGCAGCATCGATACGACCACGGAAATCAGGCACTAAGGTTTCGATCTTGATGTCCGGATTAAGCTTGCGGATCTCACGGATACAATCGGCAAAATGCTGTGCGCCACCATCACGTAAATCGTCACGATCTACAGAGGTAATCACCACATATTTTAGCTTCATATCGCGGATTGTTTGCGCCAATTTAACTGGCTCTTCAGCATCAGGCTTAAGCGGACGACCATGGGCCACGTCGCAGAATGGGCAACGACGTGTACAAATCGCACCCAAAATCATAAAGGTTGCTGTGCCGTGGTTGAAGCATTCCGCGAGGTTAGGGCAAGAGGCTTCTTCACAGACAGAGTGCAGGCCATTTTTACGCAGCGCTTGCTTGATGTCTAAAATGCGTTGATTCGATGCTGGCAGTTTAACCCGTAACCAATCGGGTTTACGCAACATAGTGTCGCGCTCTGATGGGACGATTTTGACCGGAATACGAGACACTTTATCGGCATCTCTTAGTTTTACTCCGGGTTGTAAACGTTCAGGCCTATTCATGACGCTGCTAATCCTTGATGATGAACTAGGTGTTGATAGCCCAGTAATTGGCTAAAAGTAATAGTAAGTTGCTCGCCCGCTTCAATCACGGTTTGTGGTCCGCCAAGTGCTTTGCATTGCACCATTTCAAGACCGGCATAACCACAAGGGTTGATGCGGCGAAATGGTGCTAAATCCATATCGACATTAAGGGCTAATCCATGGAATGAACAGCCTTTACGGATGCGTAATCCGAGGGAGGCAATTTTACGTTCATCCACATATACACCCGGCGCATCGGCCTTGGCATAAGCGTTAATGTCGTACTTGGCGAGCATATCGACAATGCTTTGCTCTATATGAGTAACGAGTTGACGCACGCCGACTTTACTACGTTTTATGTCGAGAAGAGGATATACCACTAGTTGTCCAGGGCCGTGGTAAGTGACTTGGCCACCACGGTCCACTTGGATCACCGGAATATCGCCAGCATTCAAAATATGCTCGCTTTTACCAGCTTGGCCTTGGGTAAACACGGGTGGGTGTTCTACTATCCACAGCTCATCTGGGCTCTCACTATTACGCGTGTCAGTGTAATGCTGCATAGCATGCCACACTGATTCGTAATCTTGTTTTCCAAGATGCCGAATGTGCAAAGTCGTGTCTTGCAAGGGCAACCTCTCCCCTTAGAATTGAGTGGCGCTATTATACGCCTCTTGACCATAAATGTAAGACAGATCACATTTCATGGCCTTGAGGAATATTTATAGTACGCGGCGTACGCCTTCGATAGCGGCAAGTTCAGTGTACAAAATTTCGATATGGTCTTTGCTTGTCACTGTCACGCGGATAGTAATGGAGTGATAGCTACCTTTGCTCGACGTTTTTGTCGAAGGTGAATAATCACCCGGTGCATGTTTTTGTACCACAGCCACGACTTTGTCAGTTAGCGTTTCGTGGGCTTCACCGACGACCTTAAAAGGAAATGCGCAAGGGAAATCCATCAGTTCATCAAATTTAGTGTCTAACATACTCAGTACTCTTAGCGGCTATATTGGGATATATATGGTGGCGATTATACCCGATTCAAGGGCGATGCACTCCCCAAAAAAATAAAGCCACCCTAAGGTGGCTTTATTTATGGGACTTAGCTTAGCTAAACCATCCAGAAAACATCTGCTTAAAGTAATCGACTAATTTACTAAACCAGCTACCTTCGTTGACTTCTTGCAAGGTCACCAGCGGGAACTGGGCAATGTCTTTACCATCAAGTTGGAAGAATAGACGGCCTACAGTTTCACCTTTTTTCAACGGTGCATCTAATGGCTTAGTCAACTCGAAGTTTGCTTTCAAGTCTTTACCACGGCCACGGCTGATTGTAATAGGTGTATCAGTTGCGACGCCTAAATCAACAGTGCTCTTGTCACCGTACCATATTTGTTGGGTTGTGAAGCTATCACCCGCTTTGTAAGGCGTGACAGTTTCAAAGAAACGGAAGCCATAGGTCAGTAACTTTTTACTTTCAGCTTTACGGGCTGATTCACTTTGAGTACCCAGAACCACAGAAATCAAACGCATGCCGTCTTTGGTTGCAGATGCGACTAAGTTGTAACCTGCACCAGAGGTGTGGCCTGTCTTGATACCGTCCACGCTCATGCTGTTATCCCACAACAAACCATTACGGTTATATTGTTTGATACCGTTGAAGGTATAAAATTTTTCGCTATAGATGCGGTATTCTTCTGGAACGTCGCGGATTAAGGCTGCACCTAACAATGCCATATCATAGGCAGTTGTTTTGTGGTTTTCTGAGTCTAATCCATGGGAGTTTTCGAAGTAGCTATCACGCATACCCAGCTGTTTTGTCCATGAGTTCATCATGTCAACGAAGGCGCCTTCGGTGCCAGCGATATGCTCTGCCATAGCCACACACGCATCGTTACCCGATTGGATGATGATACCGCGGTTTAAATCCCCGACTTTAACGGTAGTACCGACTTCAATGAACATCTTCGAGGAGTCAGAGAAGTTTTTAGACCAGGCATTTTTACTGATAGTCACATCATCATCGACCGAGACATTGCCCGCTTTGATTTCTTGACCTATGACATAGCTGGTCATCATTTTAGTTAGGCTGGCTGGGTTAAGGCTTTCATAAGCGTTACTCTCAGCGATAATCTGGCCCGAATTATAATCCATCAAGACGAAAGCCTTGGCGGCCACTGCTGGTGCATCAGGTGTAATAATAGGCTGCGCAGCATAAACGGGGAGAGACACACTGGAAATTAGCAGCAATGTTTTAATGGGACTTTTTACAAAATTCATCATTAACTTGGCACGTCTTTTGGTTGTATTAAATGGAAAGGATTCGAGAAGATCTCCAACAGTGTACCACTTTCTGACTGTGGGTTTTAGTGAAGGTTCCTTCATATCTATTTTTAAATCAATTCTGGTCCGAGCAAACAGTCATTACTCATGGACTATATAGCCCTCAGGAAAGCCATTTTGCTGGACGTTATTGAGCAGTTTGTCTGCTAATTCAGGTTGGCCTATGGGGCCGAGCTGTAGTCTAAACATATTGTTTGCGGCTTGTACACGGGTCTTTACCTGATATTTTCGCTCCAGATTTTTCGCCATGGTATTGAGTTTGGCTTTATCTTTCGATGCGACTAACTGAATGTAATGATTACCTGTATCTTGCGCGCTGGCAATAGCCGAATTAGTGGCCGCGACACTGCCGACATACACCACATCGAGTTTGATCCGCGCGGTTCCTTTGCCGAGCATGCCGAGTTTATAGGCGGCGGCGTAGGAGACGTCGAGAATACGGTCTGAGTGGAATGGCCCGCGATCGTTGATACGAATGATCACTTGCTTATTGTTATCTAAGTTAGTGATCCGAGCATAACTTGGCAGTGGCAGCGTTTTATGGGCACCTGACATGGAATACATGTCATAGGGTTCGCCATTGGATGTCTCATAGCCATGAAATTTTTCACCGTACCATGAGGCACGGCCCGTTTCACTAAAACCTTGGCCTGTGTTCATCACCGTGTAAGACTCGCCGTAAACCGTATAAGGCTTGTTACCGCGGCGACTATAGGGCTCGTACTTAGGCGTGGCATTTGGCACATGATCCACATTGGGTGGATTGAGTGGCAGCTTGTCATTCTTTAGCGAATAGCGCCCCTTGTTGGGGTCCATATTTTTTTTGTTTGTGCTGGAGCTAGCTTGGTTTGGGCTCGAAGAACACGCAACAAGTGTGAAGCACGCAACCAAAGCGACAAGCTGTAAAAGATTATTTTTTAGCGGCATGCTGTTCCTTTAATTGTTGGCTAAATTGATAAACGGCCATTGAATACAAAGGACTGCGATTATAGCGAGTGATTACATAAAAATTGTTTAAGCCAAGCCAATAATCATCGTGATCGGCTTGTTCCAGTTTAATGAGTAAGGCTTTTTGCGAGACATCCAAGTCCCTCGCATCAGCCAAGGACAAGGTTGGCGTTAGAATATTGGCGACTTTATAATTGAGCTTTTCGCCTGCCCATACTTTTGCTTTTGGCGCTGTTTGGCTGCTATTGACCAGCGGCAAAGCAACTGGTGCATTGGCTTGCCAACCGTGTTCATGGAAATAATTGGCAACACTGCCAATTGCATCCTCTGGGCTTTGCAATAAATCGCGGTTACCACTGTTATCGAAATCGACGGCGTAATGGCGGTAACTTGAGGGAATAAACTGTCCATAACCCATGGCACCCGCATAGGAGCCTTTGAGGGTATTGATATCTAAGTGTTCTTCTTTGACTAATTTCATCAACTCACCAAATTCCTTGCGAAAAAAGGTGGCGCGAGGCGGGTAGTGAAAACCTAAGGTATAGAGGGAATCAATTACGGGGTAATTACCTGTGAACTGACCGTAGAAGGTTTCAATCCCAATAATGGCAACGATAATCTGTGAGTCGACATGGTACTTAGCCGCCGCTTTAGCAATGGTTTTCTCGTGTTTTTTCCAAAAAGCGAGCCCAGCATCAAGACGTTTTTCTGTTAAAAAAATCGGGTAATACACATGCCAAGGTTTTGCTTCCCATGGACGGGTCATCGCATCGATAACCCCTTGGTTGTATTTTGCTTTGTCTAGAAAAGCGAGCACTTCTGTCCGAGTAAAACCTTGTTTTACTTGAGCTTGGATAAACTCTTCTTTGAGCTCAGCGGGAGTTGCGGGTACTAGTACTTTATCCACTGCGGGAGCCACTGGGGTGCTTGAAGCGGGTGCCTGCGCGGGTGTCGGTTCATTTGCCGTGGTGCATGCGACTAAGCATGAACTTAAACACAGTAAACCGAGTGGAGCCAAATAAGCTCGGAGAGTAGGCATAAAAAAGTCCCTAAAATTATCTATCTACGAAACGTCTATGGGTATGAATGCTCATAAGAATGCCAAACCCTGTCATCAATGTCAGCATGGAGGTTCCACCATAACTGACAAGGGGCAGTGGTACACCTACCACGGGCAGGATACCTGAAACCATGCCAATATTCACAAAAACATAAACGAAAAACGTCAGCGTGATACTGCCAGCCAGTAGACGAGCGAAACTGGTTTGTGCGCGGGAGGCGATGACTAACCCACGGCCTATGATGTAAAGGTACATAATTAACAGTAAGATACTGCCAATTAAGCCAAATTCTTCACCTATCACCGCAAAGATAAAATCGGTATGGCGCTCGGGAATAAACTCAAGCTGTGATTGAGTGCCTTCGAGCCAACCTTTGCCCCAAAGCCCACCTGAGCCGATGGCGATTTTCGACTGGATAATGTGATAACCCGCGCCGAGGGGATCTTGTTCAGGGTCGAGCAGGGTTAATACCCGCGTTCTTTGGTAATCGTGCATCAAGAAATACCAAAGGATAGGCAGGAAGGCGAGTACTGCCGCGATAAAACTGCCAACAATGATCCAGCTCATACCCGATAAAAACAGCACAAAAATCCCCGATGCGGCCACCAAAATTGAGGTGCCTAAGTCGGGTTGTTTAGCGATCAATAGGGTTGGTACGAGTAAAATCACTCCTGCGCCAGCGAGGTAACGTTTCTTGGGGGGAAGAGGGAACTTACTGATATACCAAGCCATTGTGATGGGGAAGGCGAGTTTAATAAGCTCTGAGGGTTGGAACTCCATAAAGCCTAAGTTCAACCAGCGCTGCGCGCCTTTATTGATTTCACCGAAAAAGTGTACCCCAAGCAGCAAGACAACCCCCGCAAGATAAATGGGTAATGCCCAACGTTTAAGCGCTTCAGGATTGATTTGTGCCATGGTAAACATGATGCCTAGCGACAACACCATACGGAATAGTTGTCGTTCCATCATCTCTAAATCTGCACCGCTGGCAGAATAGATGACAAACAGGCCAAAGCCCATCACAGCTAATAGTCCGAGCAATAATGGCAAGTCTATGTGCAAGCGTTGCCAGATGTTTTGATATTGGCTATGGGTACTCATGGTATGGGTTTCCAAGTATCTCTAAGCATATATTCATCGAGCATAGCTCGAGCGACTGGGCCAGCATTTGCGCCGCCCCAACCTGCGTTTTCCATCACGACGGCGAGGACTATTTTAGGATCCTCGAAGGGCGCATAGGCCACAACTAAGGCATTATCGCGGAAATGTTCGGCAATTTTACTGGCATCGTATTTAGTATTTTCCGCCACGCCGATGACCTGTGCAGTACCGGTTTTCATTGCGGCAGTGTAAGTGGCATCGGTAAAGCGTGACTTATTTGCAGTTTGGCGCATAGCTTCGTTGATGATGTTCCAGTTACGGGGATTTTTAAGTTCAATTGGCGGTAACTCATTAATCGGTGAGTCAATTTTGGCAGTATTGTCTTTAATGGATCTCAGCAGATGTGGCGGGAGACGGCGGCCTTTGTTGGCCATAATCCCAACGGCATTAGCGAGTTGTAATGGCGTTGCCGTCCAATAACCTTGGCCAATACCTACGGAAATGGTGTCGCCTATATACCAAGCTTGATTGTACTTTAAGCGTTTCCATTCTTTGGATGGCATATTGCCAGCCGATTCTTCAAAGATATCAATCCCTGTATTTTGGCCAAAGCCAAATTGTTCCATAAAGCGGGCGATATGATCGACACCGACCTTATAGGCTAACTCATAGAAAAAGGTATCGCAGGATTCTACAATCGCGCTATAAACGTTGACCCAGCCATGCCCCCAGCGTTTCCAGTCGCGGTATTTACGTTCAACACCAGGTATTTGCCAAAAACCGGGATCCCACACTCGGGTACTCTCGCTAATGGCTTTCTCATCAAGGCCTAACAGTGCGAGGTGAGGCTTGATGGTAGACGCAGGTGCATATTGACCTTGAGTCGCACGGTTGATCAAAGGGCGGGATTTATCATTGAGTAACGCACTGTAATCTTTGCTATTAATGCCTTGTACAAACTGGTTTGGATCATAGCTTGGGCTCGATACCATAGCTAATACTCCACCGTCACGGGGATCGATGGCAACAATAGAACCGCGCAGACCTGTGAGTAGTTCCACCGCTTTTTGTTGCAGCTTGAGATCTAAGGTGAGGTAAATATCTTGCCCCGGCTCTGGCGGCACAATTTTTAAGGTGCGAATGGCGCGGCCGCGGTTGTTCACTTCTTCTTCTAAGTGTCCGGGTTTGCCATGCAGCAAAGATTCATAAAATTTTTCAATGCCTTGCTTACCAATGTCTTTGGTTGCCGCATAGTTTTTCCACAGATCGCTGCGTTCAAGTTGGGCGCGATCTCGGGTGTTAATTTTGCCTACATAGCCCAGCACATGGGTGATTTGCGCGCCGTAGGGATAGTTACGTTTAAGACCCGCTTCGACTGAAATACCCGGAAATCTGTGTTGGTTAACACTAAAAATGGCCACTTGCTCTTCGGTGAGCTGGTTTTTCAGTGTTAACGGTTTGAAACGGCGATGAAATTTCAGGGCGTCAGTAAAGGTTTCGCGCTCGTCATCGCTGATCTCAATTAACTTGCCGAGTTCATCTAAGGTCTCTGACATGTTACTGATTTTTTCAGGCACGAGATCGAGGGAATAAAAGGGTAAATTTTCAGCTAAAAGTATGCCGTTGCGATCGTAAATGAGACCACGACTAGGGGCAATTGGAACAACACGGATGCGATTATCATTTGAGCGAGTTGCATAATCTTTATAGGATTCAACCTGTAAATGATAAAGGTTGGTGACTAGTACGCAAAATAGAGCGAAAACGCAAAAAAAAGTGAAAAGCGCCCTGCGCTTAAAAAGAGACGCCTCGGCGGCGTGATCATGCATTGTTATCCGCTTTTTTGGCGACACTTATGCTATCTCCGGCTGATCCCATGACGGGTGGTTGACACTCGTTAACATCAAGATCCCGCTATTCTCTATGGTAGGGGTGATTCGTGTTCACGCTCCACGCGCGGTACAAACTTTCGGCAACCACCACCCGTACGAGTGGGTGGGGTAAGGTTAATGCCGAAAGACACCAACTTTGGTTTGCCGCTTCTTTGCAAGCTGGCGCTAATCCTTCTGGTCCACCAATCAGTAAACTGACGTCGCGACCATCGAGTTGCCATTTAGTCAGCGCGGTTGCTAGCTCGGGGGTCGTCCAGTTTTTGCCGGGGAGATCTAAGCTAACAATATGATTACCTTTGGAAATGGCCGCCAACATTTGTTCGCCTTCTTTTTGAAGTATCCGGACAATGTCGGCATTTTTCCCCCGCTTTCCAGCGGGTATTTCGATAAGCTCCAGCGCCATATCACGGGGAAAACGGCGCTGGTATTCTTCGAAACCACGGGTAACCCAATCGGGCATCCGTGTTCCTACTGCGATGAGCTGTAACTTCATCAGTCTTGCTTTTCTGACCAGAGCTTTTCAAGCTGGTAGAAATCACGGGTTTGATCTTGCATAACGTGCAGGATCACATCGCCCATGTCCACAAGAACCCATTCGCTGCTTTCGCGGCCTTCAACACCTAAAGGTGGAATACCGGCTTTTTTCGCTTCAACCACAAGGTTTTCGGCGATAGCTTTAACGTGAGTCTTTGATGTACCTGAACATATGACCATGTAGTCAGTGATGTTAGATTGCTTGCTGACATCCAGAACAACAACGTCTCTGGCTTTCAAGTCGTCGATCTTGTCGACAACAAACTGTTTTAATTCCGCGCTCTGCACGCTGGCGTACCTCATTAATTTTAAATAGCGCGGTAGTATACCAGTGTTGCTGCTGGGAATACATTGTCATTGGCAGTTGAGTTGGCGATATCTGCTTACGGTTCGAGCTAAGGTAAGTAAAGTCGTTGATTTTGGATGTAATCTAGCGTGACTGGCATGAGTAAATCGGTGGGAATTTCGCCTTTTGCCAGTTGTTCGCGGATTTGAGTTGAGGAAATATCCTGTGGCGTAATTGTCACAGGGAAAATCTGCCCACAGTTTTTATGGACGCTGCTAGTACGACCTTCCACAGTCCCTTGGGGCGCTTGACTGCGGGCCGTCAATACCTGTTGCATAGGATGCTCTGCATCGAGCTGCCAACCCGGGCGCTGGCAGACAACGAGATGGGCAAAGTCGAATAGGCGTTGCCACTCATGCCAGCTTTTTAATTGGATGAAAGAGTCCATCCCCATGATAAAAAACAGCTCGTCTTCCGGATGTAAGGCTTTCAGTTGCTCAAGCGTGACAACTGTGTAGGAAGGCGTGTCACGTTTAGCTTCGATGTCGCACAGTGCAAATCCGTCGAGTTGCTGACAGACATCAGCTACCATTTTGAGGCGCTGTGTTGTGGTTAAGTTAGGCTGCTGTTTATGGGGCGGAATATGGTTCGGCATCAGTAGGATTTTATCCAAGGCTAATGCTTGCTTCACTTCAATCGCAGGACGGATATGACCATAGTGTATCGGGTCAAAGGTGCCGCCTAAAATACCAATACGCATATCAAGCCTTTGGTTAACCTATGATTAGTCTATGGCTATATGTGCCAGATGCCGATGGGCTCTAGGATCAAATAACAGACACAGGTGGCTCAGACCAGTCCAATCCTCTTTCCCCTGTTGCTTTAAGTTGAGCTCAAGTTTCGAGGCGAGGGCGAGCATATGTTCGAGTTGTTCAAGGCTGAGTCGTTGCAGCGCCGCTTGATACAGTGGTTTACGTTTATCCCAAATTCGATGTTTACCCCAGAGTGCACTTAGCGCAACGCCTTGGGCTTGCTCGCATTTCAAATTGAATAACAAACCGAGTTCTTTAAACAAGGCCCACAGCAGGATAGGTAAGGCAGTGCCTTCGCTATTGAGCTGGGCTAGCATGTGCTGCGCGCTATCCTGTTTATTATTCAGCAATGCATCCGTGAGTTGGAATACGGTGAAGCGCGACTGATCTTCAAAATAGTGGCCCAGTTCGTCGGCACTGACGGGTTTTGTTGGGCTCAGGAGTTGCAGCAACTGCATGGCTTGATCGGCAGCCAGTAAATTCCCTTCATACAGAGAATGCAGCATAGCACGGGCATCAGGCTGCAGATTGAGCTTAAAGTGCTTGATGCGGCCATCGAGCCAGCGCATAAACTGCTCGCCCTCTGGCGTGGCGCAGGGCAGATACATGCCATGGGCATCTAAGGTCTTAAACCATTTACTGTTGGTTTGCTCTGTGGCGAGCTTTGGCCCTTCGATAATCAACAGCATATCGGGATTGGGCGTCTGCAATAGGGCTTGCAGTGTGCTTGAGCCTTCGGCACCGGGCTTAGCTTGGGGAAGGGTTAGCTCAATCAAGCGTTTACTGGAAAACAGGCTCATGGCCTGCCATTCCTGAGTCAGATCGTTCCAATTAAAGCCCGTCTCTTGAATGAGTTGGACTTTTTCATCGAATCCCTGACGCTTGGCGAATTGGCGGATCTGATCTTTGGTGGTTTCAATCAACCAAGGATCATCCCCAAAAATCAGATAACAAGGAAATAACTGGTTAAGGTGGCGGGAGAGTTGGTCTGGATAGACTCTCATTTAATGATAGCCCCGCATTAATTCACCTCAGTACTGGCCATTGCCTGCAGAATACGATCGGCAGCTTGGATACGCATTTCCTTCGTCAGCAATTCCATTTCACGACTCTTTGCCAATGCGGTACGCGGATCGTCTAAGTAGTCGCGGCGAATTTCAACCTTGAAAGGCTGCGCTTCTTTGCCCGGCAGTGCCACAGCAAATTCGACTAAATAAATTAGCTCATACTCGGCGACGTTACCTGTGGGGTACAAAGATAATGTCGAGCGTTCAAGGGAGTCGGTGATTAGCCTTAATACTGGAACGTCATCGGCGGCGTCGACAACTTGGATATTGTTCAAGCGCAGGCGTTCACGCACCAGACGGGTGAGTTCACTGTATTCATCCACGCTGCTCAAACTCAAATGATTGAGGGCATCAGGGATCTGATAACTGCGTTGAAGCTTAAAACCGCAACCAGCACTGGTCATAATGACCAGTGCCATGATTGCGAAGCATATGCGTTTGATTAGCATAGATTTCGCGGTTTCCTATTCGTGGTATACCCTACAGGCTTGAAGTTGCAGCTATGCTGCAACTTCATTGGCTTTGAGTATAGCGAGTTATTAGCAGCCGTTAATTGGCCACTATGCTGAGCAGTTTGCCCGGCACATAGATCACTTTACGTACTATTAGGCCGTCTAGGTATTTGATCACGTGTTCATCACTCATGCCTAAGGCTTCTACTGATTCTTTATCAGCGTCGGCGGCTACTGTGATTTTTGCGCGAACTTTACCGTTAACTTGCACAACGATGAGCTTGCTGTCTTCAACTAGCGCAGCTTCATCAACGACTGGCCATTGGCTGTCTTCGATGTTGCTTGCATTACCTAACTCGTTCCACAGGTTAAAGCTCACATGCGGAATGATAGGGTACAGCAAACGTACGATGGCCGATAAGGCTTCGCCAATAATGGCGTTGTCTTGACCTGTGGTTTGTGGTGCTTTTTGCAGATGGTTCATCAGTTCCATCACGGCGGCAACCGCAGTGTTGAACATCTGACGGCGGCCGATATCGTCGGTCACTTTCGCGATCGTCTTGTGGACTTCACGGCGCAGCGCTTTTTGATCGGCAGTTAACTTGCTGACATCTAAGGCTTCGCTGTTATCTTGGTTCACATGCTCGTTTGCAAGTTTCCACAGACGTTTAATGAAGCGGTGTGCGCCTTCAACGCCAGACTCTTGCCATTCCAGAGTTAATTCTGGTGGTGAGGCGAACATCATAAATAGGCGAACCGTATCTGCACCGTATTTTTCGACCATGACTTGAGGATCGATACCATTGTTTTTCGACTTAGACATCTTGCACATGCCGGTATAAACCAGCTCGTTGCCGTCTTTGTCGATAGCCTTAGTAATACGGCCCTTGTCGTCTTTTTCTGTAGTCGCTACATCTAAAGGCGAAACCCATACACGGGCGCCTTTTTCGTTGATGTAGTAGAAAGCATCGGCCAACACCATACCTTGGGTCAGCAATTGTTTAGCTGGCTCGTTAGAGTTAACCAGACCTGCATCACGCAGCAACTTGTGGAAGAAGCGGAAATATAACAAATGCATACAAGCGTGTTCGATACCGCCAATGTATTGATCCACAGGTAGCCAGTAGTTGGCTTTAGCGGGGTCTAACATTTCGTCTGCATGCGGGCTGCAGTAACGGGCGTAATACCAAGAGGATTCCATAAAGGTATCGAAGGTATCGGTTTCGCGCAGCGCATCTTGGCCATTAACTTGGGTTTTTGCCCATTCTTTATCGGCCTTGATTGGGCTTTGAATACCGTCCATCACGACATCTTCTGGCAGCAATACTGGCAGTTGATCTGCTGGCGTTGGGATCACAGTGCCGTCTGCTAAGGTCACCATAGGGATTGGTGCGCCCCAGTAACGCTGACGTGAAACACCCCAATCGCGCAGGCGATAGTTGACTTGGCGCTTGCCTTTACCTTCGGCGACTAACTTGTTAGCGATGGCATTAAAGCCCGCTTCAAAGTCTAAACCGTCGAACTCACCCGAGTTAAACAGTACGCCTTTTTCGGTATAAGCGGTTTCGCTAATGTCCACTTCGCCATCAACAGGCTTGATCACAGCTTCAATCGCTAGACCGTATTTTTTTGCAAATTCAAAGTCACGTTGGTCGTGCCCAGGAACTGACATTACGGCACCTGTGCCATAGTTCATCAACACAAAGTTAGCTGCCCAAATTGGGACTTGCTTACCAGTGATAGGATGAATGGCGAAAAGCCCTGTAGCGACACCGCGTTTTTCCATGGTCGCGAGTTCGGCTTCAGATGTTGTGCTGTTTTTGCACTCATCGATAAAGGCGGCAAGCTCAGGATTGGTTTGCGCGGCGATTTCAGCTAATGGATGACCTGCGGCAATCGCCACATAGGTCACGCCCATTAAGGTATCTGGACGCGTGGTATAGATATCGAAGCTTTTATCGTGACCTGCGACGCCGAAGGTCATTTCCACACCTTCGCTGCGACCAATCCAGTTGCGCTGCATGGTCTTAACCTGTTCAGGCCAGCCATCTAAGGTATCGATATCGTTTAATAATTCTTCTGCATAGGCAGTGATCTTAATAAACCACTGTGGAATTTCTTTTTGTTCCACAGGGGTATCACAGCGCCAGCAGCAACCGTCTTGAACTTGCTCGTTCGCCAGTACGGTTTCATCGTTTGGACACCAGTTGACTGAAGCTGTCTTTTTATAGACTAGGCCTTTCTCGTACAACTTAGTGAAGAACCATTGTTCCCAGCGATAATATTCAGGGGTACAAGTGGCGATTTCACGGCTCCAATCGTAACCAAAACCCAGCAATTTCAGCTGGTTCTTCATGTATTCTATGTTTTCATAGGTCCATGGTGCAGGCGCAGTCTTGTTGTTAATTGCGGCATTTTCTGCGGGCAAACCAAAGGAGTCCCAACCAATAGGCTGGAGCACGTTTTTGCCTTGAAGACGTTGAAAGCGTGCAACTACGTCACCTATGGTATAGTTGCGTACGTGTCCCATGTGGAGTCTGCCAGAAGGGTACGGAAACATCGAAAGGCAATAAAACTTTTCTTTGTTTGCGTCTTCAGTGACTTCGAAGGTTTTGTTGTCATGCCAGTGCTTTTGCACTAAGGCTTCAATTTCTGAGGGATTATATTGCTCTTGCATCACTCTATTTCCGGCAGTGCCGCCTATTATTGGATCTAACGCCATATCAGCGCGAGTAAGATCTGCATAGAATAAACTAGAAGCGATGCATTAAAAAGGTTCGTATGAAGGAGTATTGGTTATGAATGATAGAAGTAACGCGTTACTAGGACTGTATCAAGCCTTAATTACCGAAGTGAAATCTCAATTTTCAGAAGATAACACTATGACTGTAAAGAACTTATTTAATTCTGTCACTCAAGGTAAGGAGTATTTACGTCTTAAAGAACAGGCAGGGGAAGATGAACTCGCTTTAGTCGAACAATTCTTAAAGCGTGATATTACGAGTTTTCTCCGTGAGCAGAACGCGGATAGTTTGAGTCATAGCCCAACCGTGATTACTTTAGAGAATACGCTTTGGCATTGGCTCAGTGAAATCACCGACCGCAGCCAAGTAGAATGGCATGAGTTAACGCAAGATTTTAAGCACCAAGGCTACTACAAAAGTGGTGACATAGTGAATCAGGGCATCATGGTGTGCACTAACTGTGGCAATGAAATGAGTATTGAATTTCCAAGTCCCATCCCAGATTGTCCAGAGTGTGATCATGAAGAATTTACCCGCGAGCCGCTAACGCCTTAATCAAGGTGATGATGTTATGCAGCTAAAACGACGCCTCTGCGTCGTTTTTTTTAGAGTTCTATTAGACCTAAATGGCTCATATCTGCATTAATTAGGCTGTTATATCAATTGTTGGTACGAGAGTAGTTGAGGATTTGACCGCCAAAGGGCGCTAATAAAAATTCAGTGTGAATGGGTTTATGTTGTGAGTGTTCGTAGCCTAAGGTCACCATACGTTTACTGAATTTTGCATGATTACCACGGCCTGGATCGACTAAGACTACATCACAAACCGGTTTAGCATGCTGCTCAATAAATTGTGACAACAGATCGGCATGCTCTTGTTCGTACAAGAGATCGCTACCGATGATCAGATCAAATAAGCCTAAATTCGTTTGTGCATCTGCCCATCCTGTTCGAACAAACGGAATCGCACGACCATGATTTAAATCGATATTTTGCTTAAGGAAATTTTCCGTCTCGGGGTGATAGTCGGTTGCTGTGATGTCGGCATGTCTGTGGTTTAGCACTAGACTTGCCAGCCCTATACCGCAGCCAACTTCAAGAATGCGTTTATTATCAATTTGATAATCGGCCATATGATGGGATAGCACTTGGCTAGACGGCCAAACTATGCCAAATAATGGCCAAGTTGCGGAGGAAATACCGAGCTTTTCAGCTTCGCCATCTAGGTCTTCAAATTCTTGGTTATTTCTTAGGGTTCTGACATGAATGTCGAGATCCCCAAATTCGTGGGTTTGGTAGCGCACGCGAAGCTGTGCCATAGAGTTGCCTTGACTGTGTACCTTGGTTAAGGAACGAGGTAATGGTACCAATCATATTGGCTATGCAGACACAGTCACTGTGATTGGTATAAGGCCACGTCTAATCGTTCACCTTAACGTGGAACGCGCAATCAGCCTAATGTATTCGCAGACAATTGCGTGATAACACAGGTTAACTGAGTGTCAGCCTAACAACCTTGGGTGTTGATATCATATTGCGGCGCAGTGCTGGCATCGCTGGCTTGGGTGTAGCGGAAATAGCATTGGTCATCATTCACTAAGGAATTGTTGTTAAGATCGTAGCCTATATAAGTGATATCAATGCCTTGATATTGGATGATAAGTTTATCATCTGAGGTGATCCATTTTTCCACATCAGTATTATCGAGGTAACCCCATTTTAATCGTGTATCTGGCGTGCCATCACCATTGAGGTCGATATCAATAATATCATCGCGCCCAGCTACCGCTTGGCTCAGTAGGCTAGGCATTTGGGTTTTTGAGTAAGCTAGTATATTGGCTGTTTTAACGCCGGCCTGTACTTGGTTTAAGGTTTGTACCCGCGCTTCTTTACTTAAACCGATAAATCTAGGCGCGGCGATCACAGCCAAGATCCCAAGCACAATAATCACAACGACAAGTTCAATTAAGGTAAAACCTGCCACATCTTGTTTATTGACTTGGTAATGCATGGCCTCAATCCTATTGCGCTTTAAAACGTCGGGCAAGACCGAGTAGAACGATTAAACCACAGAGTATCAGTAGGGGCATTTGGCCTAATTTTGCAAACCAAGTTTGCCCTGTGACTAATGGAATGGTTGCACTTAGCACGCCTATTTCAAACTGTGGCAATGACGCTGTAATATTGCCATGCTCATCGACTATGGCTGTCACGCCATTGTTGGTTGCGCGTAATAGAGGCCGACCCAATTCAACCGCGCGCATTTGAGCGATTTCCATATGCTGTAATGGCCCATTTGAGCTACCAAACCATGCATCGTTAGAGACAGTTAATAGTATATCTGTCCCTTGATTAACGTTGTCGCGCAACTGTTCCGGAAAGGCAATTTCATAACAAATTGCTGGCGCGATTTTATGGCCTAGGGCGCTGAGGTTAGGCTGTTGATATTCGCCTCGTGTAAAGGACGACATGGGCAAATTAAAGAAAGGTGCTATCGGGCGCAGCAGCGCTTCAAAGGGGACAAACTCGCCAATTGGCAACAGATGGTGTTTCTTAAATTGATTACTACCATCGCCCTCATAGTCAGGGCCTGCTTGTTGTTTCTGATTATGATTACCAAGCACAATCAATGAATTATAGAACTCATTGTTTTGATGGCTAATAATGCCAGTGATAATTGAGGTATGGTTTAGATTGGCGACTTTATTGGCGTTATCTAAGAAGTCCTGCACCATAGATTCTGGCGCTGGAATTGCCGCTTCTGGCCAAATAATGATATCGGCATCCAGATGTTCACGGGATAAATCCATGTATTTTAACAGCGTCGGCCACAGGGCATCGGGTTCCCACTTCATGCTTTGGGGAATATTGCCTTGTACCAGTGCCACTTTAATATTTTCACCCGTAGGATGAATCTCCCAAAGTTTAGGCGCAGCCCACACGGCCAGAATACTGAGCGGCAGTAAAAGCAGTAAACTCTTATAACGCTTAGTAAAACAAAGTGCTAATGCACCAGCGAGCATGGCCAATACAAAACTTATTCCCAGTGTGCCTATGATGCTGGCAAGGGGTTTTAGCGGCCCTTGAGTTTGCGAGTAACCCGCCCATAACCAAGGGAAGCCTGTCATTACCCAGCCACGAGCCCATTCGGTCAAGGTCCATAACGCGGGGAATAGGGCGAGATTACGCCAAAGACCAAATCGAGTTTCACCATCATGGCTCAGCGTTTTAGTTAACCAAACCAGCGCTAAACCAGTTAGCGCTGGATACAAGGCTAAATACAAGGCTAACAAGGCCATTAACCCAACGGAGGCAATGAGCGGCATACCACCAAAGGTATCCATGCTCACGTGAACCCAGCTGATCCCTACGGAAAAACAGCCAAATCCAAAGCTTAACCAATAGTAAAAGCTTGCCTTAGCGCTCAGCGTTCGGCTGTGCCAGAGGGCAATAGCCATGGCAAACGGATAGATTATCCAAATGGAATAGGGCGCAAATGAAAGCGCCGTACTGGCGCCAAGGGCAAATGCCAGTACGAGTCTCAAAGCACTAGGTTGGGACTGTTGTTGGGCAAAAGCCCGGATTTTTTTTAGCACGAGTGATTATTCTACGTCTTCGCCAGTATTAGGATCGGGGAGTTTAACTCTGAGTTGGATTAAACGCCTAGTGTCAGCATTGATGACTTTAAATTCTATGCCTTCAATGATGATGCTCTCGTTACGTTCTGGCAGATGGCCAAAGGCGTGTGAGACTAAGCCGCCGACGGTATCAAACTCTTCATCGCTGAATTCAGTGTTGAATTCTTCGTTGAAATCTTCGATTGGCGTCAAGGCTTTAACCATATAAACCGTGTTACCAACTTTGCGGATCTCGGTTTCTTCAGTGCTATCGTGGTCGAATTCGTCTTCAATCTCGCCGACAATTTCTTCAAGAATATCTTCGATAGTCACAAGACCCGATACACCGCCGTACTCATCAACCACAATCGCCATATGGTAGCGTTGAGAGCGGAATTCTTTTAACAGAACATCGACGCGTTTGCTTTCGGGCACAACCACGGCGGGACGGATCACGCGATCCAGTGAGAAGGGCTCATCACTGTTGGAGAAACCGTAAGGGATCAAATCTTTGGCAAGCAATATACCTTCGATATGATCTTTATCTTCGTTAACGACGGGGAAGCGCGAGTGACCTGAACCAATCACTGTCGCAAGTAACTCTTCGACCGAGTTGTCTATCTGGAGGGCGACAATTTGAGCTCTTGGGATCATGATATCCCGAACACGCATATCAGAAACGTCTAATACACCTTTTATCATCTCGCGGGTGTCTTGGGTGATCAAATCGCGCTGCTCGGCACCATCAATCACATCAACTAGATCTTCGCGATTTTGAGGTTCGCCCTGAAATAGCTGACTTACTCTATCAAACCAACCTTTCTTGTGGGCGTTCGTACTAGGGGGGATATCGTCACTCATAGTTTTCTCATTAGCTTTTGATAGGGATTATCTTAGCTAATTATTGTTCCTTATATGGGTCAGTAAAACCTAAGCTTTCAATGAGTTGAGTCTCTAATGACTCCATCTCTTCGGCTTCTTCATCGTCGATGTGATCATACCCTAGCAGATGCAAGCAACCATGTACAACCATGTGTGCCCAGTGCGCTTCTAGTGGTTTTTGTTGTTCACGGGCTTCATTTTCAACGACTGCCGCGCAAATGACAAGATCTCCGAGTAAAGGAAGTTCAATTTCTGGTGGTGCTTCAAAGGGAAATGACAGTACATTGGTCGGTTTGTCTTTACCGCGATAGGTATTGTTGAGCATTTGGCTCTCGCGGCTATCGACGATACGTATGGTTAATTCAGCTTCATCCATGCTATTGCCAATTGCGGTAGTGACCCAAAGGGCGAATTGTTCGTCCGTTGGTAGCCACTCACTGGTGCTGGCATGTTGAATATCTAAGGCTAACTCAAGACTCATGTGTTGCGGCTTCCTGCTGTTGCTTTTGGTACTGGCTTTCTTTTTTGGCTTTTAAGGATTGCTCTTTTAACTCGAAGGCTTCATAGGCTTCAACGATACGGGCAACCACAGGATGGCGCACTACATCTTGGGAGACAAAAAAGTTAAAGCTGATTTCTTCGACTTGGCTTAACACTTCAATCGCGTGACGTAGCCCTGATTTTTGATGTTTAGGTAAGTCGGTTTGAGTGATGTCGCCTGTGATCACCGCACGGGAATTGAAACCGATACGGGTAAGGAACATCTTCATCTGCTCGATTGTGGTGTTTTGGCTTTCATCGAGAATAATAAAGGCATCGTTTAAGGTACGACCGCGCATATAGGCAAGCGGCGCCACTTCTATTACATTTTTCTCGATAAGGCGTTCCACTTTTTCAAAGCCAAGCATCTCGAACAGGGCATCGTAGAGCGGGCGTAAATAAGGGTCGACCTTTTGGCTGAGATCGCCAGGTAAGAAACCGAGTTTTTCACCCGCTTCCACCGCAGGGCGAGTCAGTAAAATGCGGCGCACTTCTTGGCGCTCTAACGCATCTACTGCCGCTGCTACGGCAAGGTAGGTTTTGCCCGTTCCTGCTGGACCAATACCGAAGGTAATATCGTGACGCGTAATATTGGCCACATACAAGCTTTGATTCGGATTGCGTGGCTTAATGACACCGCGGCGGGTTTTGATATTAATACCGCTGTCGTCGTTAGCGTCTGCTTGCTCTAGGGCAATGGCCGCTTGAATGGCGATATGGACTTGCTCAGGCTCAAGATCGGGCGTGCTGCCTTTAACCGTTTGGGTCTCGATGTAGAGTTCTTTGAGTAAGTTGTTGGCGCTTAAACAGTTGCGTGGTAGTCCGGTGATCTGGAAATGATTGTTCTTACGGACGATTTCAACGCCAACGCGACGTTCTATCTGCTTGATATTGTCATCGAATGGACCGCACAGTGAAGCCAAACGGCGTGTTTCTGCGGGTTCGAGATACAGATTCATGGTAGTTAATTTACTGGACAAATAGCACTCCCAATAGCGAATAAGAAAGCAAGGTACGAGGTTGGTTAACCATCGCAAGATAATTTTAGTTTACGAGCCATAGCCGATAATTGCTAACGGAAAATAACAATTGCCTCGGTAGACTTAAACAAAAGTGCGTGAAAGCAAAAGGGCGACTAAGTCGCCCTTCTTTATATAGGTACCGATATCGGTACTGTTTAAGCCGATTAAACGCTTATGGCTTAAATTGAGTCACACCCAGTTCATCATCTTGCTTGCGCTTGGCCAGAATTTCAGCAGGGCGCAGGCTACGACGTAGATCCATTTCATCTTCGCCGCGGATAAAGACACCGCGCAGTGAGTTAGTGTAAACGTCGACGATTTCGACATCCACGAAAGTACCAATGTGTTTTGGTTGACCTTCGAAGTTCACCACTCGGTTGTTCTCAGTACGGCCGCGCAGTTCCATAGGATTTTTCACCGATGGTCCTTCAACCAGAATACGTTGCACTGTGCCCATCATGTGGCGGCTGTAGCGCATGGCTTGCTGGGTGATGCGGTCTTGCAGAATCGCCAGACGTTGTTTTTTCTCTTCCATATCGACGTTATCGGGTAAATCCGCCGCTGGCGTGCCCGGACGTGCGCTATAGATAAAGCTGAAGCTGTGGTCGAAACCTATGTCTTCAATCAACTTCATGGTATCGGCGAAGTCTTCTTTGGTTTCGCCAGGGAAGCCAATGATAAAGTCCGAGCTGATTTGAATCCCTTCACGGGCTTTACGCAGGCGGCGGATGATTGACTTATATTCAATCGCCATATGGCCGCGTTTCATCGCTGTGAGAATACGGTCAGAACCCGATTGCACTGGTAAGTGCAAGAAGCTTACAAGCTCAGGGGTATCTTCGTAAACGTCGATGATATCTTGTGTAAATTCAATCGGGTGACTGGTCGTGAAGCGGATACGGTCGATACCGTCGATGGCTGCCACGAAGCGCAGTAATTCCGCAAAAGTACAAATTGCGCCATCGTGAGTTGCGCCGCGATAGGCATTCACGTTTTGGCCGAGCAAGTTTACTTCGCGCACACCTTGCTCTGCCAATTGGGCGATTTCAAGGATAATATCGTCCGATGGACGGCTGACTTCTTCGCCGCGAGTATAAGGTACAACACAGAACGAGCAGTATTTGCTGCAACCTTCCATGATAGACACAAACGCGGTTGGGCCTTCGGCGCGTGGCTCTGGCAGACGGTCGAATTTTTCGATTTCAGGGAAGCTGATATCGATAACCGCTTTATCACCACGGCGCACTTGCTCGATCATCTCGGGCAGACGGTGCAAGGTTTGTGGTCCGAAAATAATGTCGACACATTGGGCTCTGTCTTTAATGGCTTTGCCTTCTTGTGAGGCAACACAGCCGCCCACGCCAATAATCAAATTGGGATTTTTATCTTTAAGCGTCTTCCAGCGCCCTAGCTGATGGAACACTTTTTCTTGCGCTTTTTCACGGATAGAACAAGTGTTGAGCAGGAGAATGTCTGCCTCAGACGCTTCTTCAGTCAAGGTATAACCTTGGTATTCGCCTAACAGATCAGCCATCTTGGATGAGTCATACTCATTCATTTGACAGCCCCAAGTCTTGATATGGAGTTTCTTACTCATCAGTTGTGTCGCCCTAAGATGACCAATAAAAATAGCGCGACATTTTACCTGCTGTTACGGCTGCTGACCAGCTTTGTCCACACTTTTAGCTGTTGGCTTTTGCCAAGTACGATACCCTCACAAATGGTAAGTTTTTATTGTTCGGCTGCATTTGGGCAAGATTAATATTGTTAACAGGTTGAGCTTTCGTTATTTCCAGCAAACTATTCGGGCTTGAATGCCTATGTCTTCACGGATTTCGAATCGAAATGCGCTCAACATTTCCGTGGTATCTTGATATAAGGCATAATCGAGCGGGTTTGTGAAAAGTCGCTTGAGCAGAAATACAGAAGGGCTTAAAGGTGGTAACTAAGGTCGTAACTAAGGTGGTAAGTAGGATGAGCCAGATTGAAGAGACACATGCACAGATGATATCCGACACCACAGATTCTAACGTGACTCATTCTGACGTCACTCATGCTGAAGGCACTCGATTCGATGTCATTCTTGTCGGCGGCGGCATGGTTGGTGCGGCGACGGCAATTGGATTAGCCCAACAGGGTTTACAAGTGGCGGTGATTGAATCCTTTGCGCCAGAGGCTTATCAAGCCGAACAGCCATTAGATGTGCGAGTCTCGGCCATCAGTGTTGCTTCTGAAACGCTGCTTGAACGTCTTGGCGCCTTGGACTCATTGCTCAAGATGCGTAATGTGCCTTATTTGGGCTTAGAAACTTGGGAGCTCGATGGCTGCATCACCCAATTCCACTGTTCACAAATTGGCGCCAGCCATTTAGGCCATATAGTCGAAAACCGTTTAATCCAACTTGCCCTGTGGCAACAGATGACACAATTGGCAGGCATCACCTTATATTGTCCCGATAAAGTGGTGGCATTTACCCGCGATAGCGATGGCGTGAGTGTGCACTTACAATCGAATAGTAAACTCATCGCTAAGTTGTTGGTTGGCGCCGATGGTGCTCACTCGCAGGTACGCCAATGGGCGGGAATTGGCATTTCGGGTTGGGATTACGCTCAATCGGCCATGTTGATTAATATCAACACCGCACAGGGACAACAGGATGTGACTTGGCAGCAGTTTACGCCCAAAGGGCCACGTTCCTTATTACCTTTACCTGGCAATAACGCTTCGCTGGTGTGGTACGACGACGCCAATCGAATAAAACAGTTAATGCAGCTTAATCACAAACAGTTGGCCGAGCAGATACGTTTGCATTTCCCTGCGCGCTTAGATGCCGATTTCACCGTTGAGAATAAAGGCAGTTTTGGCCTCACTCGTCGGCATGCCCAGCGCTACTATAGTCATAATGTGGTGATTTTAGGCGATGCCGCTCACACCATTAATCCCCTCGCAGGCCAAGGGGTGAATCTTGGATTTAAGGATGTCGAAGCATTTTTGGCGGTAATAAAGGAGGCATTAACTCAAAATAACCTCTGGTGGTCGAATGAGGTGCTTGCCCAATATCAGCGCAAACGTTATCGCGATAATCAATTGATGATGACGGCGATGGATTTGTTTTACGCCGGTTTTAGCAACGATATTCTGCCGCTAAAGCTGCTGCGTAATGGCGCGTTAAAGTTGGCAAACATCAATTCCCCGCTCAAAAAGACTGTCCTTAAATATGCTATGGGGCTTAATTAACGCTGAGTTGTTCTGTGTTCTGACCTTGTGTTCTGCTCCTGTGCGATGACGTGGCATTTGTTGACTTGGGGTTTGAGTGCTAAAATGCCGCGTTTTTAGCTGGTATGGTCAGTTCAGTCGGCACTTTGCGCGGCTGTCATCGACGAAATAACGATATTGAGTGTCATGAGCGAAATAAAATTAATAGTTGGTCTGGCTAATCCAGGTGCTGAATATGCACACACTCGCCATAATGCGGGGGCTTGGTACGTTCTTGAGTTAGCGAGAATTTGCGGCGTGACTTTAGTGGCCGACAGTAAGTATTTTGGCTTGACCGCCAGAGCAGTATTGCACGGTAAAGATGTCCGCTTATTGATCCCGACGACTTATATGAATTTAAGCGGTAAAGCGGTTGGCGCTTTGGCGAATTTTTTTCGTATCACGCCGGAAGAGATTCTGGTCGCTCACGATGAACTCGATCTGCCGCCCGGTGTGGCTAAGTTTAAGCTCGGTGGCGGTCATGGCGGCCACAATGGTCTGAAAGATATTATTGCTAAACTGGCTAACGATAAAAACTTCTACCGTTTACGCTTAGGTATCGGTCATCCCGGTGATAAAAATCAAGTGAGTGGTTACGTACTGGGAAAAGCGCCTGCTAAAGAGCAAGAACTTATCGAGGCGGCGATAGATGAAGCCGTGCGTTCTACCGAAATTTTGTTTAAACAAGACATGGTGAAAGCCATGAACAGATTACACTCCTTTAAAGCGGAGTAGGTTTTGCCTTTGGCGAGACTTAAGTGATTCAAGTGATTTAATTATTCAGTAATGTGCTGCCATAGGGCAGGACGACTAAACCTCGCTGATGAGTGTGACTTGTCAGCCAATAATCGAGAGAAAGGTAAGCATATGGGTTTTAAATGCGGCATTGTTGGTCTTCCTAACGTAGGTAAATCAACGCTTTTTAATGCGTTAACTAAGGCTGGCATCGAAGCGGCTAACTTCCCGTTTTGTACCATTGAACCTAACACTGGTGTTGTACCTGTGCCGGATCCACGTCTGGATGCGTTAGCTGCGATTGTGAATCCACAACGTGTGTTACCTACTACCATGGAATTCGTGGATATCGCAGGTCTCGTAGCCGGCGCATCTAAAGGCGAAGGCTTAGGTAACAAGTTCTTAGCTAACATCCGTGAAACCGATGCCATTGGTCACGTAGTACGTTGTTTTGATGATGACAACATTGTTCACGTTGCTAACAAGGTTGACCCTGCTGGCGATATCGAAGTCATCAATACTGAATTAGCGTTAGCTGACTTAGACAGTTTAGAGCGTGCGGTTCAGCGTCAGCAGAAACGTGCTAAAGGTGGCGATAAAGACGCTAAGTTTGAAGTGGAAGTATTAGAAAAAATGCGCCCCATTTTAGACGAAGCTAAAATGTTGCGTTCTATGGATTTATCGAAAGAAGAGCTGGAAGCGGTGGCTTACCTGAACTTCTTAACCTTAAAGCCGACCATGTATATTGCTAACGTTGCGGAAGATGGTTTTGAAAATAACCCGCACTTAGATGCCGTTCGCACCATTGCTGCCACTGAAAACGCTATCGTTGTTGCCGTATGTGCGGCGATTGAATCTGAACTGGCCGAGATGGAAATCGAGGAGCGCGATGAGTTTATGGCGGATCTGGGTATCGAAGAACCAGGTTTAGATCGTGTGATCCGCGCAGGTTATGAATTACTGAATCTGCAAACCTATTTCACCGCAGGCGTGAAAGAAGTGCGTGCTTGGACTGTGCCAGTGGGGGCGAGTGCTCCGCAAGCGGCAGGCGTTATCCATACCGATTTTGAACGCGGTTTTATCCGTGCCCAAGTGATGGCATTTGACGACTTTATTGCCCACAAAGGTGAAGCTGGCGCGAAAGAAGCCGGTAAGTTACGCGTGGAAGGTAAAACCTATATTGTTAAAGATGGCGATGTGATGCATTTCCTGTTTAACGTATAACAAAGCTTATTCACGCTGTAAGTCTCGATAAATTAAGCTAAGTATGAGCAACAAGGTGTTATTTAGCACATCTGTTGCTCAGTTTGGTGAAGTAATAGCCGAACAGCTTAACCTAAGGGAAATAGCGAAAAAAAGCTGTTGACCTAGATACCTCGAATAAGCATAATACGCCCCGTTCCTCGCTGAGAGGGGCGCGTAATATCGATGTGGCAATGTAGCTCAGCTGGTTAGAGCACAGCACTCATAATGCTGGGGTCGCAGGTTCAAGTCCCGCCATTGCTACCATTTTATTTAAGATAAATTTCTTATATAAAATGAATCACGATTTTACTCTAGCATTGATTGCTAGCATCTCTTCTCGATGTAAACATGAAACTGTGCGGGAATGGTGAAATTGGTAGACACGCCAGATTTAGGTTCTGGTGCCGCAAGGTGTGAGAGTTCAAGTCTCTCTTCCCGTACCATTTTTAGATATATGAATTTAGAAACATCGGCGATAGCGGATGTTTGAAACAGAGTTAGTTGGGGTATCGCCAAGTGGTAAGGCACCGGGTTTTGATCTCGGCATTCCAAGGTTCGAATCCTTGTACCCCAGCCATTTTTTCTCAGTTTCCAAGTTGATTGGGGTATCGCCAAGTGGTAAGGCACCGGGTTTTGATCTCGGCATTCCAAGGTTCGAATCCTTGTACCCCAGCCATTGGCAATGTAGCTCAGCTGGTTAGAGCACAGCACTCATAATGCTGGGGTCGCAGGTTCAAGTCCCGCCATTGCTACCATATTTAACTCTGTTAAAGTGATTTTTCAGAGAAAAATCCAAAACTGTTGAATAGACAATTTTGGTACATTTTGATGCGGGAATGGTGAAATTGGTAGACACGCCAGATTTAGGTTCTGGTGCCGCGAGGTGTGAGAGTTCAAGTCTCTCTTCCCGTACCATCAAAATGCAATCTTCTATAGAAGATTAAACAAGTTTATTGGGGTATCGCCAAGTGGTAAGGCACCGGGTTTTGATCTCGGCATCCCAAGGTTCGAATCCTTGTACCCCAGCCAAAAAGTTAAAAAGCCTGTCTTCGGACAGGCTTTTTGCTTTCTGACTTTTAACTATTTTCAGCTTAGCGTTATTTTGCTTTCAGTTTCCCTTCAATTAGCCCGTCCAGCCTTTCCCTTGTCTCTATAATTCCCGTTGGTTGTGGCAATTCAGCTATTTTCAAAGTTAATCCACAGTGCCATTTGAGCTGACACTGTGGTGATCCGTTTTATTGCTTTTTGATTTCAGGAGCAACGGGTGGCGATTTTATTTCTGCTGGAGCTGCTGGAGCTGCTGGAGCTGCTGGAGCTGCTGGAACCACTGGAACGGCGACTTTTGCAGCTGCTTCAGTGATATTGATTGGCATTGCAGCATTCTTAATGACGGCATTCTCTGTGACCGCACTATCAATAACGGCACCTTGAGCCGCTTTAACATCACCTGTTGCAACGGCTTTGACTGCATCAGGTATTGCTAACTGTTGCTGTACTTGATTTGCCCCCGCTTCTAAGGCTTTTTGTTGTAACTTCTGTGGATCGGTATAGTCGGCTAATTCCTTCGGCCAACTTGGGACCCGTTTTTCTGCCTGATTACTGAATTGTTCAGAAATCACTAAGGGTGCACCGCCTTTCATCAGCATGACTGCCATTTGGTTGGTGTCTGAGTTCCAAACAAGACCCGCTTTTTCGGCCATTTCGGGGACCGGGGTGTAAGTTGACACTAAGTAGATGAGTGGACCTTCCTGTTGGATCTTGTCGGCCGTTTTGAGCAGGGACAGGGTCGTATCGTAATTTTTACCCAGCAATTCCTGCATACGGTTTTTGATGAGCGGTTGTTCAAATAATCCGACATCGTTCGGATCTAAACCGACAAGGGGTTTAAGCAGGGCCCACATGAGCTGGCCTTGAGGTGACATTAATAATAGTGGTGCAACACAGGCGTTGAGCATTAATGCGAGCCACACAATATGCAGGCAGCGCATTTTTTTGAGCAGAGATGTACTCAAGATGATATTTCCTTGGAAGTACCAGCAAGTCGCCGGCGGCGGATTGTAGCTGATTGGCGTAAGGTAAACGAGAGGGTGGTAAAGTAAATTTTAAGCAAAAAAATTAGCCCACATGTTGGATTTTATCCTTATGAATTTTAAAGGTATTTACAGGTGATACAATAAATTATTTGCTGCTAATTTAATCGAAGGTAATGGTTTTTGAGTGCTAAAAACAGATTTACCCCTAAGTGCTTTATTTTTAGCACTTATTTTTCTTCTTACTTTTTAACTTCTTTTTCAGTATTGAATATGTAAAGTTTGTAAACTTTGTTCTGTTTGATAATCGATCTCATTTAATCTCGGCGCATTAAATTAGTTTAATGCAGCTCATTTCTATCTTTAGCTGCATAGGGAAAGCAGACTCTGGAGGTATTTCTCTTCGGTTTGTTTTTGAGAGTGCATCATTGAAATTAAGAGTCAGTAAGTCGTCTTTGTCCTTTGCCCGCATTATTCATGTTTATGTGTCTATGGCTTTATTGTTGCTGATGCTGTTTTTTGCGGTGACAGGTATAACGTTAAATCATCCTAATTGGTTTTCTCAAACTGATCAGGAACCTAAGCGGGAACAAGTGCCAATCCCTGCCTATTTGTTACCCGTTAATGCCCAAGACTCACAATGGCGTCTGGCTGCGGGTCATTGGTTGAAAAGTGAATGGGCTATGGATATGGCGAGTGCCGATATCGATGAAGATGAAATTAGTTTAGTCAGCAAAGGACCTGGTACTTATCGGAGTCTGACATTGGACTTGCTCGACGGCCAAGCCTATGTCGAAACCTTAGATTACGGTGTCGTTGCCGTAGTGAATGATTTACATAAGGGCCGTAACACAGGCACAGCTTGGGCTTGGATACTCGATCTCAGCGCTGTGCTTATCATTTTATTTTCGCTCACTGGGGCTTATTTGTTGCTGCCTCAAACCAAGCGCCTCAAAAAGTCATTGTTATACATGGTACTCGTCAGCAGCAGTTGCGGGCTTGTGTATGTTTATTTTGTTCCATAAGGAGTGTAGGCCGAGTATGCGTCATCTTATTCGCACCATTGCGGTGAGTGCTTTGTTTGTCAGTTCTGTGGCGTTTGCGACGCCTAAAATGACAGTCGATTTAACCTTGCCTGAAATTACCGAAGGGCAATATCACAGACCTTATGTGGCCGTATGGGTTGAGGATGCCAAGGGGCAAACGGTTAAAACCTTAAGCCTTTGGGTATGGGATGAAGGCCATAAATGGTTGAAAGATATCCGTCGTTGGTGGCGTAAAGCCGGACGCGAAGATATGAGCTTTGTTGACGGTATTGCATCTGCGACACGTCCCGCGGGTCATTACAAAATCGATTGGGATTTAAAAGATGAGGCGGGAAAAGTGCTTGAACCTGCCACTTACACTGTATTTATTGAAGTGGTGCGTGAACACGGTGGTCGCGATCTTGTACGACAAAATATCGATTTAGCTGCAGGAGATTTCTCTGTGCAGTTGCCCGCCACGACAGAAACTGGCGTTATCGACATACGCTTAAGCGGCATGGCTCGTTGAGTCAATCCATTAAATATTTAGCCCGTATATTAATCGTTAAACTTAAGGAAAAGGCATGAAATTACGTCTTATTACATTACTTGGCACACTTTGTATTAGCCCATTGGCAAGTAGCCACGACAGATGGATTTTACCTAGCCACTTCAACGTTTCGGCTGAAAGTGAAGAAATTGTGTGGATTACCTCAGATGTGTCTGCCAGCAATCAAGTGTTTATGATGGATAAACCTTTTAGTGCCAGTGATGTGCGTGTGCTACAGCCAAATGGAAAACCAACGTCTCCAAGTTCAAGTTACACGGGCGGACGTAAGTCGGTGTTTGATGTACAACTGATGCAAGATGGCACTTATAAGTTTGAAAAAGAAGTTTCACCTCGTTATTTTTCTCAGTATAAAGTTAAAGGAAAAGAAGGGGTTGTACGTAGCCGTATGGATAAAAAAGCCACAACTGCTGCTATGCCAAAGGGAGCCTATGAACTTGAAAGTTCTTTAAATGTGTCGCGGGTTGAAACCTATGTCACACGTAATAAGCCAACTGAGGAAGTGTTAAAGCCTAAGGGGGAATATTTAGAACTAGTGCCTGTGACTCATCCTGCAGATATTGTTGAGAATGAAGCTGCTACCCTGCAATTTGTTTTCGATGGTAAGCCCGTTGAAGGCGTTAAAGTCGCCATTATGAAAGACGGTAGCTTATACCGTAACAAACCAGAGGAAATCGAATTTACCTCAGATAAAGACGGTAAAGTTTCAATGATCTTACCTTCAGCAGGACGTTATCTCTTACATGCGGCAATTGAGCGCCCTAATTCAGATAAATCCCTTGCTGATAAAACGGTTAGCGAAATCTTTTTGACCTTTGAGGCTGGGCTTGAATAAATGAGTTAACCTCTATTTGAGGTTTTTTGCTTTGAGTCTTAATGCCCACGGTCTAAATGGCGAGTGGGCATTTTTGTATTCATTTCGTACTAAAACGTGTGCGAAATTTCCTTAGGTATACAGATTTGAATTTGATTACTGGTAACTCTGCTTAAGGTTGGGTAAGCTGCGTCAATGCATTGTTCTTAGTGCATCAAAAGCGCATAACGATTAGAATAGCGCAATTCCACCCTCATTTGACTGTGTTGACCTTAGCGTTGACACGGGTTGCTTTTGTTTTAAAGGAGACGAAAGAAGTTATGACTAAGGTTCCTATGACAGTTGTCGGTGCAGAGCAGCTGCGTAAAGAGTTAGATATTCTCAAGTTTGACCGTCGCCCTAAAATCACTGAAGCAATTGCTTCAGCGAGAGAGTTAGGCGACTTGAAAGAAAACGCGGAATACCATGCGGCTCGTGAGGAACAAGGTATTTGTGAAGCACGTATCCGTGATATTGAGGGTAAGTTATCTAACGCGCAAATTATCGACGTCACTAAGATGGTGAATAACGGTCGTATCATTTTTGGCGCCACTGTGACTATTTTAAATCTCGATACCGATGTTGAAGTGACTTATCGCATAGTCGGCGATGACGAAGCGAATATTAAAGAAAACCTGATTTCAGTGAATTCACCAATAGCCCGCGGTTTAGTCGGCAAAAATGAAGGTGATGAAGTGTCTATTACTACGCCAGGTGGTATGACAGATTACGAAATCATCTCAGTACAGTATTTATAATCTGCTTATAATACTTTGCTTATAGTGTTGTGAGCGTGACTCATGCGATATCGCTAAAACCGTCCTAGGGCGGTTTTTTGTTATACGCGAATTAAGTTTGTTTACGGTTTGAGTTTAGGGCGTTAGCCAAAGATATCGATCGCGCTTCAGCGTTGAATTCGGGGTAAGATGGACAAAGTTTAATTTGTCTCTTTGTAGGTTTTTACCTAAGCTGCCATCCTAGCAAAATCAACATTGGCGAAATGTGTATGTTGTTTTTTTGCGCGAGTTTCACTTTATGGACCCACAGTTAAGCATCAAAAGCGAACAGTGAATAGGTTCATCTTTAGTTTGATAATGTTTTATAAGAGGGCACGCTTTGGTCAAACATTGGCGTACAGGATTGATGTTAGTTTGCGTGGCGATCATGTTGATTGCGCACTCGGCTAGCTATGCGCCAAAACCCTCAGTACAGCGCAGTGATGCAGCTCGCCATTATGCTCAGATGCATACTGTGAGTCTTGATAGCTCTACTCCCCATGCAAAACGAAGCGCTGAGCCTCAAAGCTTACCCGATGCCGATGTTATCGCCCAAGACAATGCACAGCTCAATGCCCAATTTAATGCACAGTCTGATGCGCAAACCGTTGAAAGCTGCGGCTCACCGAATAGTCATGATACCGATCTAGTCAATTCAGAATTAGAATCACAGCCAGCACCTTGTCCGAGTTCTGGCTATGTGAGTCATTCAGATGACTTAGATTTTGCCCCGATAAATTCGCCGCGATTTATCAGTCTTGCCCAGCACGATGTGCGTGAGGTCAAGCCAGTATATGTACTCGCTGTAGACTTTACTGCCGAACCGACATCCAATGTCGTTGAACCCACCGATCTTGATATCACATCAGATTGGACGCTTTCTGCTGTTTCTTCCCCCGCCCGAATTTCGGGTTGGAAAGTCTCAAATCTTCAATATCGATTTAGCCAACAAGCCGCTTAACTCGCCTATTTAGGCATGACGTTGATAGGAGCCTACTCTTATCGATTTTTCATGCTGTTGTCTTTTTGTACTCACCGAAACTTTTTATAGCTGCTTAAGTAGGCAGTGATGTTTTGAGCCTTACGAGCTTAGCCGCTGGTACTCAATCACGTGTTTCGGACTGATATCAATATGTTCGCTTAGTGATTTGATTCAAATGCTGAGCGTTAAATAGCGAGTTAATCCCATGGAAAGAAAACCCAATCAACGGCTGCTAAATCACTATTCAGCTTGGAAATACTTAGTGCTTATCGTCACTATTATAGTTATGCTATTCAGTGCTTTGCCGACATTTTATGGTGAGGATGCGGCGGTGCAGGTGGGCGCGAAGGCGGGGTTAACGCTCACACCTATTGCCCTTCGAGATAAGCTACAAGCTGAAGGCGTGACGGTAAAACGTATCGACCAAAAAAATGGTGAAACCTTAATTGTCCTCGATGCGGATAACCAACAAACCTTAGTCAAAACTTTAGTCTCTTCTATGGTCGCAGAGCCAAAAGAATTGACTTTATCCCTTGCCAGTGCGGCGCCAAGTTGGTTACAAAACTTAGGCTTTCAGCCGATTAAACTCGGGCTCGACTTGCGCGGTGGCGTACAGTTCTTACTCGATGTTGATATTGATCCTGTTTATCAAACTCAGGCCGAGACGCTTGTTGATTCGCTACGTCAATTCATCCGTGAGCAGAAAATTCGTGGTGCCAGCGTGCATTTGGACCAAAGTCATCAGTTAAACATGACGTTGCCCGATAATGATGCCCGTGCTGCCGTGCGTCAAATGATGAAAGAGTCCTATCCTAATTGGCAGCTATCCAATGCAGATGGCGCGGGTTTACTGATTAAGTTGAGCCAAGAAGAGCAAACGAAACTGCGTAACTTGACAGTGCAGCAAAACTTACAAGTGATGCGCAGCCGTATTGAAGAACTCGGTATCACTGAAGCTTTAGTGCAGCGTCAAGGGGAGCATCGAATTCGGATTGAATTGCCTGGAGTACAAGATCCTGCCGCTGCCAAGAATGTTATCGGTGCTACGGCGAGTTTGGCCTTTTTCGAGGTTAAAGAGTCTGGCTCCGTTAATGCTATGGTACTCAATGACAAGTCTGGTAAGCCTATTTATGTGAGCCGCACACCAGTACTGGGTGGCGATCATATTGTCGATGCGAGGGCGAGTTTAGGCGAGATGGGCATGGCGGAGGTGAACATTAACCTTGACCGTGTGGGTGGGCAGAAAATGTCTGAGTTTTCCCGTACCAATATCGGCAAACCTATGGCGACGTCTTACAGCGAATACAGCCGTGATGAGCAAGGTAAGGCAAAGCAAACACAAGAGATTATCAGTGTTGCGACTATTCAATCCCAACTTGGAGATCGTTTTCGCATTACGGGTGCAGGCTCCTATCAAGAAGCACAACAATTAGCTCTGTTACTGCGAGCGGGCTCTATGACGGCGCCAGTGACTATTGTTGAAGAGCGCACTATTGGCCCGACGCTGGGTGCTGAAAACATTGAAAACGGTTTTGCTGCCCTTGGTTTAGGGATGGGGATTACCTTGCTGTTTATGGCGCTTTGGTATCGCCGTCTCGGTTGGGTGGCGAATATAGCGCTGATCTCCAATATGGTGATCCTGTTTGGTTTACTGGCGCTTATCCCTGGCGCTGTGTTGACCTTACCTGGTATTGCGGGTTTGGTGTTAACAGTCGGTATGGCGGTTGATACCAACGTACTGATTTTCGAGCGAATAAAAGATAAGTTAAAGGAAGGTCGCAGTTTTGCGCTGGCAATTGATACGGGGTTTGATAGCGCGTTTTCTACCATTTTCGACGCCAACTTCACCACTATGATTACTGCTGTGGTGCTTTACTCCATAGGTAATGGTCCAATCCAAGGTTTTGCCTTGACCTTAGGTCTAGGTCTATTGACCAGCATGTTTACCGGTATCTTTGCTTCAAGGGCCTTGATCAACTTAGTTTATGGACGTGATGCTAGCCGTCATGTAAAGGTATAACTATGAAAAATATCAATCTAACTAAATGGCGTTATGTTTCGAGTGCTATCTCAATTTTGTTAATGCTAGTGTCATTAACCATAATCGGCGTGAAAGGTTTTAACTGGGGCTTAGATTTTACTGGCGGTGTCGTCACCGAAGTGCAGATCGATAGAAAAATTACCAGCAGTGAATTGCAACCTTTACTCAACGCCGCTTATCAGCAAGAAGTGAGTGTAGTCTCCGCCAGTGAGCCGGGACGTTGGGTGTTGCGCTATTCCGATATAAAGAGTGCCGATACAGAGCAAGGTAATATCGATATTCAGCAGGTATTAGCGCCGCTTAACTCTGAAGTGCAAGTGCTTAACAGCAGTGTTGTAGGGCCGCAGATTGGTCAAGAATTGGCAGAGCAGGGCGGTTTGGCGCTGTTAGTCGCTATGCTGGCGATATTAGGTTATTTAAGTTACCGCTTCGAATGGCGACTCGCATCGGGTGCACTATTCGCGTTAGTGCATGACGTAGTGTTCGTGCTGGCATTTTTCGCGTTGACTCAGATGGAGTTTAATTTAACGATACTTGCGGCTGTGCTGGCGATTTTAGGTTATTCCTTAAACGATTCGATCATTATCGCTGACCGTATTCGTGAATTATTGATTGCTAAGCCAAAGCTTGCTATTCAAGACATTAACAACCAAGCAATTGTGGCGACGTTTTCTCGCACTATGGTGACCTCAGGAACAACCTTAATGACGGTCGGTGCGCTGTGGATCATGGGCGGTGGGCCGCTGGAAGGATTTTCGATTGCAATGTTTATCGGTATATTAACCGGCACATTCTCTTCTATTTCAGTTGGTACCTCATTGCCTGAGTTATTAGGCTTAACGCCAGAGCATTATAAGGAACAAGTGATTTCTGAAACACCTTAGGGCTATGCTAATCGCTTAAATTAACAGCGAAAACAAAAAGGCCACTCGATTGAATGGCCTTTTTGTTAACACGATAAAATCAAGAAAAATTACTTTGCCTTTGGCAAAGCAATTTTCATTTCTGGTGATTGACGATAAATCACCAGAATATGACCAATAAGTTGCACTTTTGCGGATTGAGTTTCACGTACTATGGCATCAACGATGGCATTTTTTAGCTCTCTGTCGGCAGAGGCTACTTTCACTTTAATCAGTTCATGATAAGCGAGTGCGCTTTCAATTTCAGCGAGTACACCTTCAGTCAATCCATTGGCACCAAGCAGCACCACTGGCTTTAGCGGATGCGCTAGACCTTTTAAATGCTGTTTTTGTTTGGTTGTTAAGTTCATTTCTACCAACTTTTGCTGAGTTACTGTTGAAAAACGGCTATTCTACCCTTATATAGCCTTTGTGTAACTCTCAATTGTTGCGGATTTTAAATGTCAGGTATAAAACGTACGGCCAGTTCTAATCGCTGGATGCTAGAACACTTTGATGATCACTATGTCAAACTCGCCCAAAAAATGGGCTTGCGATCTCGCGCTGCGTTTAAGCTTGAGGAGATCCAGCAAAAGGATCAACTGATCCGCCCAGGCATGACTGTGGTTGATCTCGGTGCCGCTCCGGGAGGTTGGTCTCAAGTGGCAGTTAAATTAGCGGGAGATAGAGGTAAAGTCATCGCCTGTGACATTTTGCCTATGGATCCCATCGTCGGCGTCGATTTTTTGCAAGGGGATTTTCGTGAAGATAAAGTCCTTCAAGCATTACTTACTCGCGTCGGTGATGCTAAAGTTGACGTTGTATTGTCTGATATGGCACCCAACATGAGTGGTTCAGATAGTGTTGATCAGCCCCGTGCCATGTATTTAGTGGAATTGGCGTTAGATATGTGCCATCAAGTATTGGCTCCTAATGGCTGTTTTGCGGTAAAAGTCTTTCAGGGGGAGGGCTTTGACGAATACATGAAAGCGGTAAAAGCAGTGTTTAAAGTCGTTAAAACACGTAAACCAGACTCTTCACGGGCTCGTTCCCGCGAAGTCTATCTTGTGGCGACTGGGTACAAGTTGTAGTAACCTAGCGTTAATAATCGCAAGACTTAATGAGGTCTAGTAATTTGAGTGACATGGCAAAAAATCTAATACTCTGGGTTGTCATCGCCGTTGTGCTGATGTCAGTGTTTCAGGGTTACTCCCCCTCTTCTTCGTCATCGCAGAAGATGGATTATTCTACCTTCTTAGATAATGTCCGTGATGGACAGGTCGTAACTGTTGAAGTTAAGAGCGACCAACGAACTATTGAAGGTGCTAAACGAACTGGTGAAAAATTCACTACTATCATGCCGTTATATGACCAAGATTTAATTAATGATCTTGATCGTAAAGGCATCACTATGAAGGGCCAAGAAGCTGAAGAGTCAGGGTTCCTTACCCAAATCTTCATCTCTTGGTTCCCGATGTTATTGCTTATCGGGGTATGGATTTTCTTCATGCGCCAGATGCAAGGCGGCGGTGGCAAAGGCGCTATGTCCTTTGGTAAGAGCAAAGCCAAGCTGATGAGCGAAGATCAGATTAAAACTACTTTTGCCGATGTTGCTGGTTGTGATGAAGCAAAAGAAGAAGTGAAAGAGCTGGTTGATTACCTGCGTGACCCAACTAAATTCCAAAAATTGGGCGGCCGAATTCCAACGGGCGTACTGATGGTGGGTCCTCCAGGTACAGGTAAAACCTTGCTGGCGAAAGCCATTGCGGGTGAATCTAAAGTCCCTTTCTTCACTATTTCAGGTTCTGATTTCGTTGAAATGTTTGTTGGTGTCGGTGCATCCCGTGTGCGTGACATGTTTGAACAAGCGAAAAAGTCTGCACCTTGTATCATCTTCATCGATGAAATCGATGCGGTCGGTCGTCAACGTGGCGCGGGTTTAGGTGGTGGTCATGATGAACGTGAGCAAACACTGAACCAAATGCTGGTTGAGATGGATGGCTTCGAAGGTAATGAAGGCGTTATTGTTATCGCGGCAACTAACCGTCCAGACGTACTCGATTCTGCGTTATTACGTCCGGGTCGTTTTGACCGTCAAGTGGTCGTTGGTTTACCAGACGTTCGTGGTCGTGAGCAGATTTTGAAAGTGCATATGCGTAAAGTGCCGCTTTCTGAAGATGTGAAAGCAAGCGTGATTGCCCGTGGTACGCCAGGTTTCTCGGGTGCTGATTTAGCTAACTTAGTGAACGAAGCTGCCCTGTTTGCGGCTCGCGGAAATCGCCGAGTTGTAGGCATGGAAGAATTTGAGCGTGCAAAAGATAAAATCATGATGGGTGCTGAGCGCCGTTCTATGGTGATGTCTGAAGCCGAAAAAGAAATGACCGCTTACCATGAAGCAGGCCATGCGATTGTGGGTTGTTTAGTACCAGAGCACGATCCTGTGCACAAGGTGACTATCATTCCTCGCGGCCGTGCCTTAGGTGTGACTTTCTTCTTACCTGAAGCTGACTCAGTGAGCCAGAGCCGTCGTAAGTTAGAAAGCCAAATTTCAGTCGCTTACGGTGGTCGTTTAGCTGAAGAGCTTATTTACGGTACTGAAAAAGTGTCGACTGGCGCATCACAGGACATCAAATACGCGACATCTATTGCGCGTAACATGGTGACTCAGTGGGGCTTCTCGGACAAGTTAGGTCCATTGCTGTATGCAGAAGAAGATGGTGAAGTATTCTTAGGTCGCAGCATGGGTAAAGCCAAAGCCATGTCCGATGAAACTGCAACTATCATCGACGCTGAAGTGAAAGTCTTTATCGATAAGAACTACGCGAGAGCGAGACAGATATTGACGGATAACCTCGATATTCTGCACTCAATGAAAGAAGCCTTAATGAAGTATGAAACCATTGATTCACTTCAAATTGACGATTTAATGAAACGCCGTGAAGTGCGTCAGCCTGCTGATTGGCAAGTAGATGACAGTGGTTCTAACGATAAAGGCAATGGTCATGGTGAACCAGCAGCGAAAGCTGAAGACAGTGTGACTGCACCTGCTGAGCCAGAACTTAAAGATCCTGATGAATCTCCAGCTAAGTAATGTGTTGTGAAACCAAAGAAAACCCCGTGAAGGGGTTTTCTTGTTTTACCTTGTAGCAATTTGACTGCGCTGTCATTGGTACTCTCTGCCACCATTGATATTTATCTTCTGACATTGGTCTTTTCGGATAGAAAATGAAGGCTTGAAATTAATGACGCAAGTTTTGCCAGTGAGTAAAATCGTAAGTGTTCGTATTACAGGAGTAAATGCGTGTTTGAACTGATTGCTGGCACTAAACGCCTTGCGTTATCTTCGCCCATTGTGATGGGTATTCTTAATGTCACTCCCGATTCTTTTTCCGACGGTGGCCAATATTCTTCCTATGAGTTTGCTTGTCAGCATGCCGATGATATGGTGGCTCAAGGCGCGGGAATGATAGACATTGGCGGTGAGTCGACAAGACCTGGCGCCGTCGAGGTGAGCTTAGCCGATGAACTTGCGCGGGTGATCCCGTTGGTGAAATATGTTGCGGCGCACCATGATGTGTGGATTTCGGTCGATACCAGTAAACCTGAAGTCATGCGTCAAGCTGTTGCTGCGGGCGCACATTTGATTAACGATGTGCGTGCCCTGATGGAGCCTGGTGCGCTTGAAGCTGCTGCAGAGTTGCAAGTCCCTATATGCTTAATGCATATGCAAGGCGAACCCCAAAGCATGCAATTTGCACCGACTTACCATAATGTTATTGAAGAAGTTTCTGCCTTTTTAACTGAGCGGATTGAAGCTTGCTTGCGAGCAGGGATCCCCCGTGAATTATTAATACTCGATCCGGGATTTGGTTTTGGTAAAAGCTTAGAGCATAACTATGAATTACTGGCGAAGCTCGACTGTTTTGCCCAGTTTGATTTACCGATATTGATAGGATTGTCTCGTAAGAGCATGATAGGAAACCTCTTAGCAAAACCGACCTCAGAACGTCTTGCTGGGAGCCTTGCTGGCGCTATGATAGCGGCCCAAAAGGGCGCTCATATCATTCGTGTGCATGATGTTACTGAAACTGTGGATATGCTCAAGGTGTTACAAGCGACACAAGCGTATTTTTAAGCATCGTTATGCTCTCGTTAAGCATTTAATTAATATTATGATCCCAAATCATTGGGACACATTTGAGTTTGTGGAGCGATATGAAAGAACGTAAATTTTTTGGAACTGACGGTATTCGGGGAAAAGTCGGTTCAGGTCAAATGACGCCTGAGCTTGCGCTTAAGTTAGGTTGGGCGGCGGGGCGCGTGTTATCCCGCAGTGGTACCAAAAAGGTGATTATAGGGAAAGATACCCGTATTTCGGGCTATATGTTTGAGTCAGCATTAGAAGCTGGCCTTTCTGCTGCAGGCCTTAATGTGATGTTAATGGGACCTATGCCAACGCCAGCAGTAGCCTATTTGACGCGCACGTTTCGCGCCGAAGCTGGGGTGGTGATCAGCGCGTCACACAATCCGTATTACGATAACGGTATTAAGTTTTTCTCCACCGACGGCAGTAAGTTAGACGATAACCTAGAGCTAGAAATTGAAGCCGAGCTTGAAAAGCCCCTCGTTTGTGTTGAGTCGCATCTATTGGGGAAGGTATCGCGTATTGAAGATGCCCGTGGCCGTTATATTGAGTATTGCAAAGGTAATTTTCCTGCAGAACACACGTTAACTGGGCTAAAAATTGTGGTTGATTGTGCCCATGGCGCAACTTATCACATAGCGCCAGCTGTGTTTCGTGAGTTAGGCGCCGAGGTGATTGCCATTGGTGATAAACCCAACGGGATGAACATCAATGATAAAGTGGGCGCGACGTCCATGGGTAAAATTTGTGAAACCGTTCTAGCCGAAAGTGCCGATTTAGGTATTGCACTCGACGGTGACGGTGACCGTATTATGATGGTCAACAGCAAAGGCGAAGTGATCGACGGCGATCAAATTTTATATATTCTGGCCTGTGATGCGAAATCCCGTGGCGTATTACGCGGTGGTGTAGTTGGTACGTTAATGTCAAACCTTGGGCTTGATCTCGCCTTGCAAGCATTAGACATCCCCTTTGCGCGTTCGAAAGTGGGCGACCGTTATGTGATGGAACTACTTAAAGAACTCGATTGGCGCATTGGCGGTGAAAATTCAGGGCATATCCTCAATCTTGATCACGGCACAACTGGTGATGGCATAGTTGCGGGGATTTTAGTGTTAGCGGCTATGCGTCGTCAGGATGCCACGCTAGAAGAACTGACTTCTGCGATGGAAATGTTGCCGCAGGTGTTAGTCAATGTGCGCTTTGAAGGCGAACATGACCCTCTTAAGTCAGATAAAGTTAAAGCGGCGCAGGCACAGGTTGAATCTCAACTGGGCGTGCGTGGCCGAGTATTATTACGTAAGTCAGGTACTGAACCTTTGATCCGTGTCATGGTTGAAGGTGACGATCATAGTGCAGTATTGGCGCACGCAAATTTGATTGCGGATGCGGTAAAATCGGCAAGCTAATATTTGCTAATTTTGTAATGAGTGCGGCTGATACCAATTTAAAATTAAGGTGTTAGCTGCACAAATGAACAGAAAACAGCTTTGGCGTGTAAAAAATAAGCATTCCAACCTGATATCTGAAAAAATTCGAATTTAGCTATTGTAACTTAATAAGTGGTTCGCTATTATTCACGCCGCTTTCAGAGGAGACAGTGATGGCACTCAGACGTCCTATGGTAGCTGGCAATTGGAAGATGAACGGCAGTGCGGCATTAGCCCAAGAGTTGTTCAAGAAATTTGCCTCTAAGCTCCAAAATGATTCAGCTGAAGTGGTTTTATGCCCGCCTTCTATCTATCTAGAGAGCGTTAGGCAACTGCTAGAAGCAAACAAGGAAGCGTTAGACGGTTCACTTGTTAGGATGGGCGCACAAAACCTAAGTCAACATGACTTTGGCGCTTATACCGGAGAAGTTTCAGGTCAGATGCTCAAAGATTCAGGATGTCGATATGTAATTATCGGGCATTCAGAACGTCGCCGTATGTACGGAGAGACGAGTAATATCGTAGCGGAGAAATTCGCCGCTGCACAAAAGCATGGCTTAACCCCAATTTTATGTGTGGGTGAGTCAGGTCCAGCACGTGAAGCAAGACGCACCTTTGAGGTGATTGCTGAAGAGTTGGATATAGTGATCCAGAAAAATGGCACTATGGCTTTTGATAACGCTATTATCGCCTACGAGCCGCTTTGGGCTGTAGGAACAGGTAAAAGTGCTACACCAGAGCAGGCACAAGAAGTTCATGCGTTTATTCGCAAACGCCTCTCTGAAGTGTCTCCGTTTATCGGAGAAAATATCAGGATTCTCTACGGTGGTAGTGTGACACCGAGTAATGCTGCAGATTTATTTGCCCAACCTGATGTTGATGGTGGACTGATTGGCGGTGCTAGCTTAAACTCTAGCGAGTTTTTAAGTCTGTGTACCATAGCGATGAGCGCATAATATGTATGAAGTTCTAGTAGTTATTTACTTGTTGGTTGCATTAGGTCTAATAGGCTTAGTATTAATTCAGCAAGGTAAGGGAGCTGACATGGGGGCCTCTTTTGGCGCCGGTGCATCAGGTACTCTTTTTGGTTCAAGCGGTTCAGGTAATTTCCTGACACGCAGTACGGCGATTCTTGCCATTGCGTTTTTCACTTTAAGTCTGCTTATTGGTAACTTAAGTGCAAATCACGCAAAAAATGAAGATTCATGGAAAGATTTAGGTTCAGACACTGAACAGGTTACCCAACCTGTTGAGCAAGGAACCCAAAAGTCAGAAACGAAAATTCCTGACTAGTAAAAGGTGTCGCCGAGGTGGCGAAATTGGTAGACGCGCAGCCTTGAGGTGGCTGTGACCTAACGGTCGTGCGGGTTCAAGTCCCGCTCTCGGCACCAAATATAACTAAGATAGACGAGATAAGTTCTCTCTTAGTTATTGCAAGAAATGACGATAGTCAATATACTTGCACACAGTTGACGCGGGGTGGAGCAGCATGGTAGCTCGTCGGGCTCATAACCCGAAGGTCGTCGGTTCAAATCCGGCCCCCGCAACCAGCTCCTAGTAACGAATAGTTTTTGAATTCGTTATGGTTTACAGGTTCTTGAAATTAATGACCTCGTGATTACGGGGTTTTTTGTTATCTGGGACTTTTAAATTTGTCGCATGCTTCGTATGTGGCGTTGTACTAGGGCTATTAAGCCCTTTTTTGTTTTTTCGGGGGTCAATCTTGGCAACGTTAGAATTCAGACTGGCAGAAATGCTCAAAGTACCTGTGGAAGCATTAGGCTTTCAGCTGTGGGGCATTGAATATGTTCAAGCGGGTAAGCATTCCACACTGCGAGTGTTCATTGATGGTGAGAATGGTATCAATATTGAAGATTGTGCCAATGCAAGTCGCCAAGTCAGTGCTGTACTCGATGTTGAAGATCCTATTTCTACAGAATATACCCTAGAGGTTTCTTCGCCAGGCGTAGATAGACCCTTATTTACTGCTGAGCAGTACGCGGGCTATGTAGGCGAGGATGTAAAGCTTCAATTGACTATGCCGGTTGACGGTAGTCGTAATTTAAAAGGCGCCATCACTGCGGTCGACGGGCAAATGCTCTCGCTGAAAGTGAATGGTAAAGAGTTAGTTGTCGCATTGGATAATATCCGCAAAGGCAACTTAATCGCTAAGTTTTGATGGTTTCAAGGTGAACGAGGCAAGACGAGATGAATAAAGAGATTCTGCTAGTCGCTGAGGCGGTTTCAAATGAAAAGGCCGTTCCACGCGAGAAAATTTTTGAAGCGCTAGAGATTGCTCTGGCCACAGCAACCAAGAAAAAGTACGAAGGTGATATTGACGTTCGTGTTGCTATCGACCGTAAAACCGGTGGTTATGATACTTTCCGTCGTTGGATGGTAGTTGATGATCACGGTGAAGCGTTAGAAAACCCTTATCGTGAAATCACGTTAGAAGCGGCACGTTACGAAAATCCGGACATCCAACCTGGCGAGTTTATCGAAGACGATATCGAGTCAGTGGTGTTTGACCGTATTACCACTCAAACCGCTAAGCAAGTGATCGTACAGAAAGTACGTGAAGCTGAACGTGCACAAGTGGTTGAGCAGTTCCAAGATCAAGAAGGTGAGTTAATCACTGGTGTGGTCAAAAAAGCGACTCGCGAGAGCGTAGTGGTTGACTTAGGCAATAACGCTGACGGCGTATTGTTCCGTGAAGACTTAATTTCACGCGAATCTTTCCGTCCTGGTGACCGTGTGCGTGCATTATTGTACTCAGTACGTCCAGAAGCTCGTGGTGCACAGTTATTCTTAAGCCGTACTAAACCTGAAATGCTGATCGAGCTTTTCCGTGTTGAAGTGCCTGAAATCGCTGACGAACTGATTGAAATCATGGGCGCTGCTCGTGATCCAGGCGCTCGCGCTAAGATTGCCGTTAAGTCGAATGATCGCCGTATCGATCCTATCGGTGCGTGTGTGGGTATGCGCGGTGCGCGTGTACAAGCCGTTTCGAATGAACTGGGTGGCGAACGTGTTGATATCGTGTTGTGGGATGATAATCCAGCACAATACGTGATCAATGCCATGGCGCCAGCCGATGTTGCCTCTATCATAGTCGACGAAGATAACCATTCTATGGATATCGCTGTTGAAGCCGATAGTTTGGCACAAGCCATTGGACGTAATGGCCAGAACGTACGTTTAGCAACACAACTGACTGGTTGGGTTCTGAACGTTATGACAGTGGAAGATATGAATAAGAAACATCAGGCAGAAAGTGCCAAGGTGGTTGATTTATTTGTTAACTCACTGGATGTCGATGAAGATTTTGCACAAGTACTGGCAGATGAGGGCTTTACGTCGCTCGAAGAAGTTGCCTATGTGCCTGTGTCTGAACTATTGGCGATTGACGGTTTTGACGAAGATCTCGTCGAAGCTTTACGTGAACGTGCAAAAGCGGCGATCTCAACTCGAGCTCTCGCTACTGAAGAAGCACTGGATGGTGTGGAGCCAAGTGAAGAGTTGCTAGCACTTGAAGGTGTTGAAAGACACTTAGCCTATGTTTTCGCTAGCAAAGGTATTGTGACTCTAGAAGACTTGGCTGAACAAGGCATTGATGATTTGATCGAAATTGAAGAATTGACAGAAGAAAAAGCAGGTGAGCTCATCATGGCAGCCCGCAATATCTGTTGGTTTGGCGAAGAAGCATAAGTCGATCAACAGGGGGATTTAACTGATGGCAGATACTACCGTAGAGAAATTGGCCACGGAAGTGGGTAAAAGTGTTGAACGTCTGATTGAGCAATTCTCTCAGGCTGGAATTAAGAAAGGCCAAGCTGATAAAGTGACTGAAGCTGAAAAGCAGCAGTTACTGGATTATCTGAAAAAGCAGCACGGTGGCGAAAATGCGCCAACGAAAATGACGCTGCAGCGTAAAACCGTATCGACCCTAAGTGTGGCCGGTAATGGTGGTCAATCTAAAGATGTTAAAGTTGAAGTTCGTAAAACACGAACTTTCGTTAAGCGTGATGCTAATGAGGCTACTCTGAAGGCTGAAGAAGAAGCGAAGGCCGAAGCAGAAGCTTTGGCAAAAGCAAAGGCCGAAGCAGAAGCTGCTGCGGCAGCAAAAGTGAAAGCTGAAGCAGATGCTAAGGCAAAAGTGGAAGCAGAAGCCAAGGCGAAAGCTAAAGCAGCAGCCGAAGTGAAAGTGGTTAAAGATATGTCACCAGAAGCAGAAGCGGCTCGTCTAGAAGCTGAACGTTTAAAAGCGGCGCAAGAAGCGGCAACTAAACGTAAGCAAGACGAAGAAGCGGCTAAAGCGGCAGAAACTGCTCGCTTACTCGCTGAAGAACATTCTAAGCGCTGGGCCGAAGAAGAGCGCCAACGTTTAGAAGCCGAGAAAAACGGTGATCATCACATCACGACATCTAAAGTAGCTCGTGCTGCTGAAGATACTTCTGATCTGGATGAAGAAAAACGCGGACGTCGTGCTCGTAACAAGAGCAACGCGAAAAAACGTGGCGGCAAAGATGCCCGTGACGGCCGTGAAAAGCACATGCGTAACCGCAGTACTGCACCTGAGTCTATGGCGCATGGCTTCAATAAGCCTGTGGCAGCAGTGAGCCGTGATGTGCGTATCGGTGAAACTGTTACTGTTTCTGAACTTGCGCATTTAATGGCAGTGAAAGCGACTGAAATCATCAAACAGATGATGAAAATGGGTTCTATGGTCACGATCAACCAAGTGTTGGATCAAGAGACTGCCCAGCTAGTTGCTGAAGAAATGGGTCACAAAGTTGTGCTTATCCGTGAAAACGAACTTGAGCACCAAGTGCTACAAGACCGTGATGATGAAGATGGCATTAAGCTAGAATCTCGTGCACCGGTTGTGACTATCATGGGTCACGTTGACCACGGTAAGACTTCGTTACTCGACTACATTCGCCGCGCTAAAGTGGCTGCTGGCGAAGCCGGTGGTATTACTCAGCATATCGGTGCATACCATGTTGAAACTGAAAATGGCATGATCACTTTCCTTGATACTCCTGGTCACGCCGCGTTTACCGCAATGCGTGCCCGTGGTGCCAAGGCAACGGATATTGTTGTGCTAGTTGTTGCTGCCGATGACGGTGTAATGCCGCAAACAATCGAAGCTATTCAACATGCTAAAGCTGGTAACGTGCCATTAATCGTGGCTGTGAACAAGATGGATAAACCGGAAGCGGATATCGATCGCGTTAAGAGCGAATTGTCACAACACGGTGTTATGTCTGAAGATTGGGGTGGAGACAACATGTTTGCCTTCGTTTCAGCTAAGACAGGTGAAGGCGTTGATGAACTGTTAGAAGGTATCTTACTGCAAGCTGAAGTTCTCGAACTGAAAGCGGTACGTGATGGTATGGCTGCCGGTGTGGTCATTGAATCACAATTGGACAAAGGTCGCGGCCCTGTGGCTACGATTCTGGTTCAAGAAGGTACGCTGCGCCAAGGTGATATCGTTCTGTGTGGTCTTGAGTACGGTAAAATTCGTGCAATGAAAGACGAAAACGGTCGTTCAATCACTGAAGCGGGTCCATCTATTCCTGTTGAAATTCTAGGTCTGTCAGGCGTTCCGTCTGCAGGTGATGAAGCAACAGTCGTACGTGACGAACGTAAAGCTCGCGAAGTTGCCCTGTATCGTCAAGGTAAGTTCCGTGATGTGAAACTGGCACGTCAGCAAAAATCTAAGCTAGAAAACATGTTTGCGAACATGACAGACGGCGAAGTGAAAGAACTGAACATCGTTCTTAAAGCAGACGTACAAGGTTCACTCGAAGCGATTACTGATTCGTTAACAGGTTTGTCTACCGACGAAGTGAAAGTGAACATCATCGCTCGCGGTGTGGGTGCACTGACTGAAACGGATGCAACCTTAGCGGCTGCCTCTAACGCTATCATGGTTGGCTTTAACGTACGTGCCGATGCACAAGCCCGTAAGACTATCGAAAGTGAAAGTGTTGATTTACGTTACTACAGCGTTATCTATAATTTGATTGATGAAGTTCGTGCAGCGATGACAGGTATGCTGTCTCCTGTGTTCAAACAACAAATTATCGGTCTGGCTGAAGTTCGTGATGTGTTCAAGTCACCTAAGCTGGGTGCAATTGCTGGCTGTATGGTGACCGAAGGTACCATCAAGCGTAGCGCGCCAATTCGCGTACTACGTGATAACGTTGTTATCTACGAAGGTGAACTCGAATCGCTACGTCGCTTCAAAGACGACGTTGCTGAAGTTCGCAATGGTATGGAATGTGGTATTGGCGTTAAGAACTACAACGATGTTCGCGTAGGCGACCAAATCGAAGTATTCGAAACCGTCGAGATTGCTCGTACTCTGTAACGATAATAAGGGCGGCTTTAGCCGCCCTTATCAATTTAAGCTATGGTAAGAAATATTATGGCAAAAGAATTCAGTCGTACTCGTCGAATCGCTCAGCAGCTTCAGCAAGAACTTGCTCAAGTGCTACAGCGCGACATGAAAGATCCTCGTATTGGCTTTGTGACTGTGAATGACGTCGACGTCTCTCGCGATCTCAGCTATGCCAAAGTGTTTGTGACTTTTTTCGAAGAAGACAAAGCTGTCGTTCAAGAAAAGCTAAACGCTTTGATCAGCGCAGCTCCTTATATCCGCACTTTAGTGGCGGGTCGTATGAAGCTGCGTGTCATGCCTGAACTGCGTTTTATCTACGATAGCTCGCTAGTTGAAGGTATGCGCATGTCTAACTTAGTTAGCCAAGTGATCAACCAAGACAAAGCGAAGCAACAGCAATTTGGCAGCGAAGACGCATCGGTTGAAGATGAAGTCTTAGGTGATGATATTGCTGATGACGCAGATGAAACGGAAGGTAAAGATTAATGGCTCGTCGTCCAAAAGGTCGTTTTATCGATGGGATAGTGCTGCTGGATAAATCCACTGGCATGAGTTCTAACTTTGCATTGCAAAGGGTAAAGCGCTTTTTTAATGCGAATAAAGCTGGGCATACGGGCGCACTCGATCCGTTAGCGACAGGTATGTTACCTGTATGCTTAGGCGAAGGGACTAAGTTTTCTCAGCATCTATTGGATGCCGATAAACGCTACTTAGTCACGGCAAAGCTTGGCGAACGGACAGATACCAGTGATTCCGATGGTGAAGTGGTGCAAACCCGCGCCATTGATTTTACCGAGGCGCAGCTATTAACTGCGCTTGATTTCTTCCGTGGTGAAACTCAGCAAGTGCCTTCTATGTATTCCGCGCTGAAATATCAGGGTCAGCCCCTGTATAAATATGCTCGTGAAGGTATAGAAGTGCCGCGTGAATCTCGCCCTATTACGGTATTTGAGCTAAATTTCATCGGTCTTGAAGGCGATGAGCTGACCTTAGACATTCATTGTTCTAAGGGCACTTATATTCGCACTATCATAGACGATCTCGGTGAGATGCTCGGTTGTGGCGCCCATGTGATTATGCTGCGCCGCACCCAAGTTGCACAGTATCCCTATGCCAGAATGGTCACTTTAGAACAACTTGAAGCGCTAGTTGCTCAAGCACATGAACAACAGATAGATCCGAGCGTATTACTCGACCCTCTGTTATTGCCTATGGACACGGCCGTGGCCGATTTTCCAGAGGTGAATGTGCCGGATGCGATAGCTCCTTACTTAATGCAAGGTCAAGCGGTTCGTGTACCGGTTAATGCAGAATTGAAAACCGATGAGTTGGTACGTATCACTTTAGGTGATATTCGCCGGTTTGTGGGGATTGGCACAATGAACGAAGATGGCTTATTAGCGCCGAAACGACTCATTGTTATCCATGACGAACCTGCAGAAACGCATTAGCCCGCTATCCATCGACAAATGATTAAATTAGTTGATGCATTAGTCCCTGCCTTTTATTGCGCTAGGGTGGGTTTATGGGTAAAATAGCGCGCCCTCTGGCTGAGTTAGTGATCGGCTAGAGATTCATATTATTTATTTGGAGATATACATGTCACTAAGTCCTGAAGCAAAAGCAAAAATTTTGGCTGATTTTGGCCGTTGTGAAAACGACACTGGTTCAACTGAAGTTCAAGTTGCTTTGTTAACTGCGCAAATCAACCATTTGCAAGATCACTTCAAAGAGCACATTCATGATCACCACTCACGTCGTGGTCTGTTACGTATGGTTAGCTCACGTCGTAAGTTAACTGCTTACCTGAAACGTACTGATTTAGCACGTTACACTGCTCTGATCCAAAAGTTAGGTCTACGTCGTTAATTTCGCGTCGACTAACGTGAAAAAGGAGGCTTAGCCTCCTTTTTTATTACCTAAAATCCAACAGAATATTGATTGTGTAAACGAGAGATATAAAGAAGTTACAGTCTAATGTTTAGGTCCGTTATGCTTAGCTTGATGTGATTAAGCATCGAATCGAAACTTAAGTGCCAATGTAAGTATCCTAAGCCCCACGTAAACCATCAAGACTACTTATTGTTGCTGTTTGTGTTGCTATATACAGCGCTTCAAATTCTGCTTGGGGTAGAGGTTGACTAAAATAGAAACCTTGGCCGACTTGGCACTGATTTTCTTTCAACCAATCCAATTGCTGCTCGTTTTCAATGCCTTCGGCCACAATGGTCAAATTAAGCTGCTTTCCCAACATTAAAATGGTCGATGCAATTGCGCTATCCCCTGGTAGATCGGAAACGAAACAACGATCGATTTTCATGGTAGTGATAGGCAAATGGCGCAGGTAACAGAGTGAAGAATACCCTGTGCCAAAGTCATCGACGGCAATACCAAATCCGGCTGATTTCAATTGTTCAAGCTTAGCGATAGCGAGTTCAATGTCGTTCATCAACGAGGTTTCAGTGATTTCAATTTCCAGCAACTCGGGTTGGATTTGATAGCGTAATGCCATCTGTTTGATATCGGGAACTAAACTTGCATCGGCAAATTGCTGTGAGGCAACATTAATCGCAATTGGGATGGCATAGTTATATTTTTTCTGCCATTCCCTAAGTACTTTACAGCTTTGCTCTATCACCCAACGACCTATAGGAATGATGATACCGGTCTCTTCCGCGACGGGAATAAAGGAAATGGGGCTGATGAGTCGTCCGTCTTTTTGCCAACGGATCAAGGCTTCACAGGCGATGACTTTGCCCGTTTGCAGATCAAGTTTCGGTTGGAAATACAGTAAAAATTCATTGTTTTTTAACGCATCATGTAAAGATGCTTCAGTGCGTAAACGAACTGCTGCTCGCTCAGTCATCTGTTGTTTGAAGAAGGCCCATTGATTCGAGCCTGCAGCTTTCGCGCTGTACATGGCAATGTCAGCGTGACGGATCAAATCTTCAGCGCTGTTACCATCTTCGGGATAAATAGAAATCCCAATCGATGCGGCAGGATGAATTGCATGTTCATTTAATTGAATCGGGACATTGAGCTGGATCAGTAGCTTATCTACAAAATCTGCTGCTTGGTCTGGGGTGTGAACTGTATCGGCCAGAATAACGAATTCATCGCCACCTAAGCGGGAAACTGTGCCTTTATCACCAACGAAGCGTTCGAGAATACGGGCGATACGAGCGAGGAATTGATCGCCTAATGCGTGGCCAAGGGAATCGTTGATATTCTTAAAACGGTCTAAGTCGATAAACATCAATGCAAAGCTGCGTTTGTGTACTCGCGAGCGTTGGATAGTGACTGCGATGGTTTCAAGCAATAATGTGCGGTTAGGTAAACCCGTTAGCGGATCTCGGGTCGCCATTTTGCGCAGTTTGGACTGGGTTTGGCTAAATTGAATAAGAATTTGGTTGAATTTTGAGGTTACTAAGCCGAGTTCATCATCCTTGTGTGCGTTGGACATAGGTAAGAGATTTTCATCTGGAGAGTCGGGTTCGATCTTATCTATGGCCTCACTGATGCGTGCGATAGGCTGAGTCAGGAAGCGATGGAATACCACGGACAGCACTAAGGTGAGTAAGAGTGCACGAGCGAGAGTAGCAAAAAAACTAAATCTTAACTGCGAGAAGAGGGTGTTTGTTAGTTCTTGGGTATCGTAGAAAACCGTCAATGTACCAATGAGTTGCTGTTGTTGGGTACCTTCAAAATAAAAAGGCCTATACAAAGGGCGAGAAATTTCTTTGAGATCATCAAATAATTTATTACTTAAACTGATAAAAGTCTGTGAGTTATTCTGCTTATTATTACTGACAGAAACAAACATTGAGCCATCGTCCAGCTCAATCACCGCCGAGCCAACATGTTCGACTTTGATGGCACCCTCTAAAGTTTGACGGGCTAAATTATCATCTAATGCCCATACGGCATTTGCTGCAGGTTGTTCAACTGAATCAAGGAGTTCTTGCAGAGTGGTCGTGAGTTGTTGTTTGGTTGATACGACGACTAAAGCGATTTCAACAATAAAAATGGCAATGGCAAAAAATAGGGCAGTAAATACGACTAGGTTAGTTTGTTTCCACGTCAGTGACTTAAAACGGCCTGTCATCGGGCGCATCCTTCATGATAATTATTCACCATCGGCGAGATTTTCCGTATCAATATAAACCGCAACTCTTTGTTGATTTAACCACTTTAGTGAAAAGTTACGTATTTGTCATCATTATCTGCTCTTTATCTATTGATCCGAATTGCAGTATACTTACGCGCGTAATTCAAGGTCATTAATTAAGGAATGGGTCACGTGAATCCTATTGTAAAGAGTTTTGAGTATGGTCAACATACAGTCACCCTGGAAACAGGTGTTATAGCGCGTCAAGCTGATGCAGCCGTTTTAGCGAGTATGGGTGACACGACAGTGTTAGTCACTGTTGTCGGTAAAAAAGATGCAGATGCAGGCCGTGACTTTTTCCCTCTGACTGTTAACTATCAAGAAAAAACCTACGCAGCGGGTAAAATTCCTGGTGGTTTCTTTAAGCGTGAAGGCCGTCCTTCAGAAGATGAGACATTAATCGCTCGTCTGATCGATCGTCCAATTCGCCCTCTTTTCCCTAATGGTTTCAAAAACGAAGTTCAAGTTATCATTACCGTAGTATCTGTCGATCCACAAATCGAGCCAGATATCATCTCCATGATCGGTACTTCTGCGGCACTGGCTATTTCTGGTATTCCATTCAGCGGTCCTTTAGGTGCTGCACGTGTGGGTTACATTGATGGCGAATACGTGTTGAACCCAAGTGTTGCACAACTTGCAACCAGTCAACTGAACTTAGTGGTTGCTGGTACTGCTGGTGCAGTATTAATGGTGGAATCAGAAGCCCAAGCATTACCAGAAGAAGTGATGTTAGGTTCTGTAGTTTACGGTCACGATCAACAACAAGTGGTTATCAAGGCGATTGCTGAATTTAAAGCAGAAGCCGGTAAACCAACTTGGGATTGGACTGCACCAACGCAAGATGCCGATTTAGTTGCCCAAATCAAAGAGCTTGCTGAAGCTGGTTTAGGTGATGCGTATAAAATCCAAGTTAAACAAGATCGTTATGCTCAAGTTTCTGTAGTTAAAGCAGCAGCAAAAGAAGCCTTGTTAGCGAGTAATCCAAGCGTTGATTTACGTGAAGTTGACAACTTACTGGGTAGCTTAGAGAAGAAAGTGGTTCGTGGTCGCATCATCCGTGGCGAGCCACGTATCGATGGTCGTGAACCAGACATTATCCGTGCCTTAAGTGTGTTAGCGGGCGTATTGCCACGTACTCACGGTAGCGCATTGTTCACTCGTGGCGAAACTCAAGCGTTAGTCACTTGTACTTTAGGTACTGAACGTGATGCACAGAAGATCGACAGCATCATGGGCGAGCGCACTAACCGTTTTATGCTGCACTATAACTTCCCTCCATACTCTGTTGGTGAAACAGGCATGGTGGGATCACCTAAGCGCCGCGAAATCGGTCATGGTAAGTTAGCATGGCGCGGTATCAATGCTGTTATGCCTTCAGCTGCTGAATTCCCATACAGCGTGCGCGTTGTATCTGAAATCACTGAATCTAACGGTTCAAGCTCTATGGCGTCAGTATGTGGTACTTCTTTAGCGCTTATGGATGCTGGTGTGCCTATCAAGACTTCTGTAGCGGGTATCGCTATGGGTCTAGTGAAAGAAGGCGATGATTTCGTTGTTCTTTCTGACATCTTAGGTGATGAAGATCATTTAGGTGACATGGACTTTAAAGTTGCGGGTACGCGTGATGGTATTACTGCACTGCAGATGGATATCAAGATCGAAGGTATCACTAAAGAAATCATGGATATCGCACTGCAACAAGCCTATGGCGCACGTGTACATATCCTGAACGTGATGGATCAAGCGATTGGTTCACACCGTGATGATATTTCTGATCACGCTCCACGTATCACTGTTATTAAGATTAACCCAGAAAAAATCCGTGACGTTATCGGTAAAGGCGGCGCAGTTATCCGTGCTCTTACTGAAGAAACCGGCACAACGATTGAACTGGAAGATGATGGTACTGTGAAGATCGCTTCTTCAAACGGCGAAGCAACTAAAGAAGCTATCCGTCGTATCGAAGAAATCACATCAGAAGTTGAAGTGGGTCGTATCTACAATGGTAAGGTTATCCGTATCGTTGATTTCGGCGCGTTCGTGAACATTCTGCCGGGCAAAGACGGTTTAGTACACATTTCACAAATCAGTGATGAACGTGTTGCTAACGTGTCTGATCACCTTGAGCTGAACCAAGAAGTTGCCGTTAAGGTGATGGAAGTGGATCGTCAAGGCCGCGTACGTCTGTCAATTAAAGAAGCACAAACGAAAGAAGCTGCTGCTGAATAATGAGTCTTTGACTTATTTATAGGCACACACTTTCTAAGTGATTGCATCAAAAGGAGATCAAATGATCTCCTTTTTTGTTTTGGCATTAAGAAAGTCACTATTAATCTTAATTCCCTAATAGCGGTCCTGTGGTGGGATTGCTATCATGAAGATTCTTCTGCGTATGTTGGGAATCTAAAAAGGTAGAAATGGATGAGTCTTAAAATTAGAACCGCTGTCGTTGCTGTGCTGGCGAGTGCCAGTCTGTTGTTAGCCGGATGCGCAACCACCCAGTCTCCTTTAGATAACCATAATGATGTTGAAGGTAAATTGGTTGTCGCGCCGGTTATGCCTGATTATAAAGTCGAAGTGACACTGGCAAAACTCAACGAGATTTTGGCTACGGTCGAACTGACGAACGAACAGAAAGCCAGATTTCATTACGATCGTGGTGTGATTTACGACAGTGTAGGCTTAAGACTGCTCGCACGGATTGATTTTATGCAAGCGTTAAAACTTCAGCCTGATCTTGCTGATGCCTATAATTTCCTTGGAATTTATTACACCCAAGAAGGTGAATACGACAGCGCCTATGAAGCTTTCGATGGCGTATTAGAGTTAGCACCTAATTATGATTATGCCTATTTGAATCGCGGTATTGCTTTGTACTATGGCGACCGTATTGATTTAGCGACTAAAGATATGCAGGCGTTTTATGCAGGCGATAATAAAGACGGTTATCGGGCATTATGGCTGTATTTGATTGATTTGAAAGCTGACTCCGTTGAAGCTAAAAAACAGTTAGCGCAGCATCGTCAGAATTTAGAAAATGACGCTTGGGCGACCATTATCGTCGATTATTATTTAGGTAAAAAAAGCCGTGATGAGGTGTTTTCTGCCGCAAAAGTAGGCTTAACATATCCGAAAGAATATGCTGAACGTTTATGCGAAGCTTATTTTTACCTTGCAAAAATGGCGATAGAAACTAAGCAATATCAAGATGCGGCTAACTATTTTCGCTTAGCATTGGCAACCAATATCTATGATTTTGTCGAGCATAGATATGCGCGTATTGAACTCGCCAAAGTCAAAGGTTTGCTCGAAGCCACAAAATAACCTCTCTCAGCCCGAGTTCATCTCGGGCTTTGCCTAGCCAAGCTCGAACTGAGGCGCTATAATTTGCGCCTTTTTAGCGATACAAGTGCATAGGTTAACATGTCAGGCAATAAAGTAGAGGTCGATAAACGTCGCACCTTCGCGATCATATCGCACCCCGACGCGGGTAAAACAACCATTACCGAAAAAGTGCTGTTATTCGGAAACGCTTTGCAGAAAGCGGGTACGGTTAAAGGCAAAAAATCGGGTCAGCATGCTAAGTCTGACTGGATGGAAATGGAGAAAGACCGTGGTATTTCTATTACTACGTCTGTCATGCAATTTCCCTATGGTGGCGCCCTTGTTAACCTACTCGATACGCCTGGTCACGAAGACTTCTCTGAAGATACTTATCGTACTCTGACGGCCGTTGACTCATGTTTGATGGTGATCGACTCTGCTAAGGGTGTTGAAGACCGTACTATCAAGTTGATGGAAGTGACACGTCTGCGTGATACGCCGATTGTGACCTTTATGAACAAACTCGACCGCGATATCCGTGATCCTATTGATCTGATGGATGAAGTCGAAAGCGTGCTGAATATTGCCTGTGCACCTATTACTTGGCCTATTGGCAGCGGTAAAGAGTTCAAAGGTATTTACCACATACTGCGTGATGAAGTGGTCTTGTATCAAGGCGGTATGGGACACACGATCCAAGAGCGTCGTGTAATTAAAGGCATTAATAATCCTGATCTTGAGAAAGCGATTGGCAGTTATGCCGCTGATTTGCGCAATGAGATGGAATTAGTGCGCGGCGCGTCGCATGAATTTGACCATGCAGCTTTCTTGAAAGGCGAGTTGACGCCAGTGTTCTTCGGTACTGCGCTAGGTAACTTTGGTGTGGACCATATTCTTGACGGCATCGTCGAGTGGGCACCTAAGCCATTACCGCGCGAAAGCGATACACGCGTTATCATGCCTGATGAAGAAAAATTCACCGGTTTCGTGTTCAAGATCCAAGCAAACATGGATCCAAAACACCGTGACCGTGTCGCCTTTATGCGTGTGTGTTCTGGCCGTTACGAGCAAGGCATGAAAATGCACCATGTGCGTATTGGTAAAGATGTTAACGTTAGCGATGCATTGACCTTTATGGCGGGCGATCGTGAGCGTGCTGAAGAAGCTTACCCAGGCGATATCATCGGTTTACATAACCATGGCACTATCCGTATTGGCGATACGTTTACCCAAGGTGAAAAATTCCGTTTCACTGGCGTACCTAACTTCGCCCCTGAAATGTTCCGCCGTATTCGTTTGCGCGATCCGCTTAAACAGAAGCAGCTCTTAAAAGGCTTAGTACAGTTATCTGAAGAAGGTGCTGTACAAGTATTCCGCCCAATTGATACTAACGATTTGATTGTTGGCGCTGTGGGTGTACTGCAGTTTGAAGTGGTTGTTGGTCGTCTGAAGAGTGAATATAACGTCGAAGCTATTTACGAAGGTATTAGCGTGTCGACAGCTCGCTGGGTTTATTGTAAGGATGAGCGTAAGCTTGAAGAGTTCCGCCGTAAGTGTAGCCAAAACTTGGCACTCGATGGTGGCGATAACCTAACCTATATTGCACCAACTATGGTTAACCTTAATCTTTCGATGGAAAGATATCCTGATATTGAGTTTGCAAAAACCCGCGAACACTAATAGGGTTCGGTTTAGAATAGTGGTTGAAATGGCGGTGAATTCACCGCCATTTTTGTATCTAATGAAAACTAAAAATCGGTTCTGGATGTAAATGATGGCGAATTGGATCACAAAAACATGGCAGGCTTATATTCATTGGTGCGACCGAATGGGGCTGACACCTGAAAATCGTCGCTGTTGCATGCCGCGCCTTGAAGATCCTCCATTAGCGGTAAAATGCGCTAAAGCTTTGGTGGTTGACGCAACGGTATCGCTACCCGAACTTCATTCAATTGGTAAATCGACCGCAGAGTGAGGAATTTGCTGTGATTGATACCCACGCCCATTTGGATTTTGCTGAGTTTGATGTTGACCGCGACGATGTGGTGTTGCGAATGCACAGTGTTGGTGTAGATAATCTGATTATTCCTGGTGTGTCCCCGCGACATTGGCACAAACAGCTTGCCGTTGCCGAACAATACCAAACTTATTTTGCCCTCGGTATTCATCCTTGGTTTTGTCCAGAGGATGTTGATGCAGGGATCTTAGCATTAACATCTCAAGTTTCGGCGTTACTAGAATGTCCTCGCTTTGTTGCTATTGGTGAATGTGGCTTAGATAAGCTCTATTCCTCAACATGGTCTCAGCAGCTCGCATTTTTTGAGGCACAATTAGCTTTAGCTAAGTCCGTTAATCTGCCAGTTATTATTCATAGCGTAAAAGCACATTCAGAGGTTTTAGAGTGTTTGAAAAAGTATCAATTGCCTAGAGGCGGTGTGATACATGCTTTTTCTGGCAGTACTGAAATTGCACTGGAATATATCAAATTAGGTTTTAAGCTGGGAATTGGTGGTTTGATTATGAACCCTAATGCTAAAAAATTGCTCAAAACTGTCAGCGAATTACCACTTCAGCACTTCATACTTGAGACTGACTCTCCTGCAATGACACCGATAAATGTTACTGAAAAACGTAACCAGCCCGCTAACCTTGTTCTTTTTATAGACAAAATTGCCAATTTGCAAAAAAAATCAAGTGTTCTAATATCAGAACACTTGGTGTCGAATGTAATGCAACTGTTTGACCTTTAGCTGTTTTTAAATAAACAGGTGTAGGTCGCACTAGCATTCTGCACTAAGCGATTGAAATTAAACTCCAAAAATATGATCAAAACGACGATTTTCGACTTTGCCTCGGGTATAATCTGACTCGGAAATAGGTTGATTAACAACATAATTAAAAAGTGTTAACAATAGGGTGATGGTTAATGGATATATTAATGAGTTTAGTAGGGGTGGTCACCCTACTTGCGATAGGTTTCCTCCTATCGAATAACAAAAAAGCAATTAATTTACGTACAGTGGGTGGCGCGTTAGCTATCCAAGCTGCCTTCGGTGGTTTTGTACTGTATGTTCCAGTTGGTAAAGACATTCTGAAAGGGATGTCTGATGCGGTTTCTAGCGTTATTGGTTACGCACAAAACGGTATCGGTTTCCTGTTTGGTGATTTAGCTAACTTCAAACTTGGCTTTATCTTCGCAGTTAACGTGTTACCCGTTATCGTGTTCTTCTCTTCTCTGATTGCGGTTCTATATTACTTAGGCGTTATGCAGTGGATCATCCGTATCATCGGTGGTGGTTTACAAAAGGCATTGGGCACAAGCCGTACTGAATCTATGTCAGCAACTGCTAACATCTTCGTTGGTCAGACTGAAGCCCCATTAGTGGTTCGCCCATTCATTCCAACTATGACGCAGTCTGAACTGTTTGCGATCATGGTGGGTGGTTTGGCATCAATCGCGGGTTCAGTATTAGCTGGTTACGCGCAGATGGGTGTACCTATCGAATACTTAGTTGCCGCTTCATTCATGGCAGCACCAGGTGGTCTATTAATGGCTAAACTGATGCACCCTGAAACTGAAGCTGCTAAAAATGACATGAGCGATTTACCAGAAGATCCTGACAAACCAGCTAACGTATTAGACGCCGCTGCTGCAGGTGCTTCATCTGGTATGCATTTAGCCTTAAACGTAGGCGCTATGTTGTTAGCCTTCGTTGGTTTGATCGCTATGGTCAACGGCATTATTGGTGGTGTGGGTGGTTGGTTTGGCGTTGAAGGTTTAACACTTGAACTGATCCTTGGCTATGTGTTTATGCCATTAGCATTCCTTATCGGTGTGCCTTGGAATGAAGCATTAGTAGCAGGTTCTTTCATCGGTCAAAAGATCATTGTTAACGAATTCGTTGCTTACTTAAACTTTGCTCCATATATCTCTGATGCTGCCACTACTTGTACAGCGGTTGCTGCTGAAGTTGTTAAAGGCCTGCCGTTATGCGTTGCTGAAACTCAAGCTGTGATGACTCATAGAACACAAGCGATTATTTCGTTTGCTCTGTGTGGTTTCGCTAACTTGTCTTCAATCGCGATTTTGCTTGGTGGTTTAGGTGCTATGGCTCCTAACCGTCGTCATGATTTAGCTACAATGGGTATTCGTGCGGTTATCGCCGGCTCTTTAGCTAACTTAATGAGCGCAACACTTGCTGGTTTGTTCTTAGCTATCTAAGTAACAGCAGCAGGGGGAAACCCCACTAACTGGGTCCTGACCATGCAGGGCAGGGCCTAAGTTAATTCAACCATTTTCCAGTAGTGATTCCTGTAGTGAATAGTTTCTCCAATTGAAAGATACAGAATGCAACTGAAGTGTAGCTGTCATTCTGTCTTAAATGTCGTGAGTCTACGGTTACGTTAATTAATCGTAATGCAGAAGTCGCGACTTTGTTCACAATTAAGAATTTTGTGTTTGTGATTTTACGCTAGATTATTGAGATTTTTTTTAATCTAGGTAGAATGCGAACGCCACAAAAAGAACGCTACCCTCGATGGTAGCAAACAAGATAAATGGGGTTGATGATGAAAAACGTTAAAACTTTAGCTTTAGCCGCTACTGCAGTAGCAGCAATCTCTGGCAACGCATTTGCTGCTGATCGTACTGATCTTCACGGTACTGATTATAAGTGGATGCAGTTCAACGCTATGTACTCTATTGGTGAAAAGCCAGATAACCCAGCAACAGGCGATCAACATAACTATTTAGAAATGGAATTCGGCGGTCGTTCTGGCGTATTCGATCTATACGGTTATGTTGACGTATTCAACTTAGCAAACCAATCAAGCAGCAACGGTGACAAGAACCCAGGTTCTGGCACAAGCAAAATTTTCATGAAGTTTGCTCCACGTGTGTCTATCGATGCTTTGACTGGTAAAGACTTATCTTTTGGCCCAGTTCAAGAAGTTTACTTCTCTACTCTGTTCAACTGGGACGGTCTGAATGGTGAAGGCGTTAACTCTTCATTCTGGGGTGTTGGTGCTGATGTAAACGTGCCTTGGTTAGGCAAAACAGGTATGAACCTATATGGTTTTTACGACCTGAATGCTAAAGAGTGGAACGGATATCAGTTCTCTGCTAACTGGTTCAAACCTTTCTACTTCTTTGATAACAAGAGCTTCCTGTCATTCCAAGGTTACATCGATTATCAATTCGGTGCAGATGAAGACCAAGCTGCTTTCGTACCAAAAACGTCAAACGGTGGTAACATCTTCTTCGGCCTATACTGGCATTCAGATCGTTATGCTCTGGGCTATGGCTTGAAAGGCTTCAAAGACGTTTATCTGTTAGAAGATGGTGCTGGTGCTCTAGCTCTAGAATCAACAGGTTGGTCACACTACCTGTCAGCAACTTACAAGTTCTAATCTCTTGTAATTATTGCTTGTTGGAGCCGCATTATGCGGCTCCATCTTTAGTTTTACCATGAGTCTTTATCTAAGCCTATTAGGCTAACAAGTGGATTTATATAAAGGTTTGTGTTTTTCTCGCGCTAAAATGGATTTTTCGCGGAAAAGTAGGAGCAAGATTTTATTCGTATCCTCTCTTCCGGTCTTCAAGGATTCAAGTCGTGGTCACTTATAAGTTATTTTAAGTGTCAGGATGCCTATTGTTCTTTATGACTTAGGCAAGATTGAATACCTACAACAAGGTAGTTTGTACAAGCAAATTACTCGGCACCGCCTGAAGGCCCGGCCATATAAAAATAATCAAAATAATGCCACCTCTCAAGCGTTGCTTTTATGCGACTGATTTCTATTCATTTAATTTTTATTTTGGAGAGCTATTATGACTGATTTAAAAAAAGCAGCACAACGCGCCATTGAGTTAATGGACTTAACGACTTTGAATGATGACGACACAGATCAAAAAGTGATCGACCTGTGCCACAAAGCGAAAACGGCTGCGGGCAATACTGCCGCTATCTGCATTTATCCACGTTTCATCCCGATTGCACGCAAGACGTTAGATGAGATCGGTGCTGAAGATATCCAAATCGCCACTGTGACTAACTTCCCCCATGGCAATGATGACATTGCCATTGCTGTGCTAGAAACTCGCGCCGCTGTTGCTTATGGTGCCGACGAAGTTGACGTGGTATTCCCATACCGCGCACTGATGGAAGGCAATGAAACAATTGGTTTTGAATTAGTTAAAGCCTGTAAAGAAGCCTGTGGTGAAGTCTTGTTAAAAGTCATCATCGAATCTGGCGTGTTAGCTGATCCTGCGCTTATCCGCCGTGCATCTGAGCTTTCAATCGATGCAGGTGCTGACTTTATTAAAACCTCTACTGGTAAAGTGCCTGTAAACGCCACACTTGAAGCGGCTGAAATCATGTTAACTGTGATCAGCGAGAAGAATACCCAAGTAGGCTTCAAGCCTGCCGGTGGTGTGCGTGATGCTGCACAAGCGGCTGAATTCCTCGGTGTTGCTGAGCGTATTTTAGGTGCTGATTGGGTTTCACCACGTACCTTTAGATTTGGTGCTTCAAGTTTACTAAACAGTTTGTTACACACACTAGAATTAGCTGATGCGCCTAAGCCGACTCAAGGCTATTAATTGCAAACTATCGCTGATTAATACTATCAGCGTATAGCGAGCCTAATTAAGTGTGACCTAAATCTATTTGGCAAACTCAAAACTTCGATAGTATGAACTTGTAATATTGCTACAGTTTTGATGTTTCATTGCAAAGATAAGCACTAGCGACAGGGTTGTTAGTGCCTATCTTGGAGGCAGTATCATGTTTCTAGCTCAAGAGATTATTCGTAAAAAACGTAATGGTTTAGCGCTAAGTTCCGCAGAAATACAGTTTTTTGTTCAAGGTATCACTACCAACTCCGTATCTGAAGGTCAGATCGCCGCATTAGGTATGGCGGTGTATTTTAATGACATGAATATGGATGAAAGAATCGCTTTAACGACAGCGATGCGTGATTCTGGCACTGTGCTTAATTGGCAATCATTGGGACTCAACGGTCCTGTCATCGACAAACATAGCACTGGTGGTGTCGGCGATGTGATTAGTCTCATGCTTGGTCCTATGGCTGCGGCTTGTGGTGGTTATGTACCTATGATTTCTGGGCGTGGCCTAGGTCATACGGGCGGCACGCTCGATAAGTTTGATGCCATTCCGGGTTATCAAACTGAGCCATCAAGTGAATTGTTCCGTAAAGTGGTTAAAGAAGTCGGTGTGGCGATTATTGGTCAAACAGGCGATCTCGTTCCTGCCGACAAACGTTTCTATTCTATCCGCGATAATACCGCCACCGTTGAATCTATTTCCCTCATCACAGCGTCGATTCTGTCTAAGAAATTAGCCTGTAATTTAGATGCACTAGCGATGGATGTGAAAGTCGGTAGTGGTGCTTTCATGCCAACCTATGAGGCATCGGAAGAATTAGCTCGCAGTATCGCTGCCGTTGCAAATGGCGCAGGTACGAAAACGACGGCTTTGCTGACGGATATGAATCAAGTGCTTGCATCTTGCGCCGGTAACGCGGTTGAAGTGAAAGAAGCCATCGACTTTTTAACGGGGGCTTACCGTAACCCGCGTTTATATGAAGTCACTATGGGTCTTTGTGCTGAGATGCTGCTTCTAGGCGGTCTTGCAAGCAATGAAGCCGACGCTCGCGCTAAACTGAATCGTGTGCTCGATAATGGTCGCGCTGCAGAACTCTTTGGCAAGATGGTGTCGGGTCTTGGTGGTCCAGTCGATTTTGTTGAAAACTACAGTAAATACCTACCGCAGTCACAAATTATTCGCCCAGTTTTTGCCGATATGCAAGGTTATGCCTATAGCATGGATACCCGTGAATTAGGTTTAGCGGTTGTGACCTTAGGTGGCGGCCGCCGTAAGCCCGGTGATGCACTAGACTATAGTGTTGGCTTAACCCAAGTGTGTGCTTTAGGCGATAAAGTAGATTCATCGACTCCGATTGCCGTTATCCATGCACAGTCTGAAGCCGCCTTTGCTGAAGCAGAACTTGCGGTGAAAAAAGCGATTCACATTGGTGAAACCGCTCCAGAAAAAACACCTGAGATCTATGCCTATATTCGTGCATCGGATCTTTAAGGAAGAATTATGAAACGTACCATTATTATGATGTTGGACTCCTTTGGAGTCGGTGCTTCTGCTGATGCAGCAAGCTTTGGTGATGTCGGTTCCGATACCTTTGGTCATATTGCTAAAGCATGCGCCGAAGGCAAAGCCGATATTGGCCGTGAAGGCCCGCTGAAATTACCTAACTTAGCGCGCTTAGGTTTAGGCCATGCAGCGATGGAAAGTACTGGCGCCTTTGCCCCCGGTTTTGGCGATAATGTTGAGCTGATTGGTGCTTATGGTCATGCACAAGAGTTAAGTTCGGGTAAAGATACGCCGAGCGGTCACTGGGAGATGGCGGGCGTGCCCGTACTATTCGAGTGGGGTTATTTCAGCGAGCATCAAAATTCTTTCCCTAAAGAACTGACGGATAAGATCTTAGCCCGTGCAGGTCTGGATGGATTCTTAGGTAATTGCCATGCCTCAGGTACAACCATTTTAGAAGAGTTAGGCGAAGAGCACATGCGCTCTGGCAAGCCTATTTTCTACACCTCTGCTGATTCAGTATTCCAAATCGCTTGTCATGAAGAAACCTTCGGTTTAGACAATCTCTATCGTCTTTGCGAAATAACCCGTGATGAGTTAGAGCCTTACAACATAGGTCGCGTCATTGCCCGTCCATTTGATGGTACTGGTCCAAGTGATTTTGCCCGTACTGGCAATCGTAAGGATTATTCTCTCGCGCCACCTGCAAAAACTGTACTCGATAAGCTGAAAGAGGCTGGCGGTGAAGTAGTGAGTGTGGGCAAGATTGCCGACATTTATGCTTACTGTGGTATTACTAAAAAAGTGAAGGCGAACGGCTTAGAAGCACTTTTCGATGCGACCTTAGCTGAAGTGAAATCTGCGGGTGATAACACTATAGTGTTTACTAACTTCGTTGATTTCGACTCTCACTACGGTCATCGCCGTGATGTTGCTGGCTACGCCAAAGGGCTGGAATATTTCGATGCCCGTTTGCCTGAAATGCTCGCATTATTAGGTGAAGACGATCTGCTGATTTTAACGGCGGATCACGGTTGCGATCCAACATGGCAAGGCACGGATCATACCCGTGAATATGTGCCAGTATTAGCCTTTGGCGCTGGATTGAAAGCGGGATCGCTGGGTCGTCGTAATAGCTTTGCCGATATCGGCCAATCTATTGCGAGCCACTTTAAGCTTGAACCTATGGCCTATGGTGAATCGTTCCTTTAGGCAAATTAGCATTTATTTCGATTTGGCGGCTGACATTTGCCGTCAGTAAACAAAGACTTAAGTCTTAATAAAATAAACAGGGGTTATTTCGATGGCAACACCACACATTAATGCTGTAGAGGGCGCATTCGCTGAGACAATGCTGTTTCCAGGCGATCCATTACGTGCAAAATATATTGCTGAAACATTCTTAGAAAATGTTGAGCAAGTGACTGATGTTCGAAACATGCTAGGTTTTACTGGTACTTACAAAGGTAAGCGTATTTCAGTAATGGGTTCTGGCATGGGTATTCCTTCATGCTCTATCTATGCAACTGAATTAATTCGTGATTACGGCGTTAAGAACCTGATCCGTGTGGGTACTTGTGGTGCGATCAGCACTGACGTTAAAGTACGTGACGTGATCATCGGTATGGGTGCATGTACTGACTCAGCGGTTAACCGTTTACGTTTTAAAGGCCAAGATTTTGCCGCTATCGCTAACTATGAGCTGATGAATGCGGTTATCGAATCTGCGAAAGTTCGTGGTACTAAAGTTCGCGTAGGTAACATTTTCTCTGCGGACCTGTTCTACACTCCTGATCCACAAATGTTTGACGTGATGGAGAAGATGGGCGTATTAGGCGTAGAAATGGAAGCGGCTGGTTTGTACGGCGTTGCCCATGAGTTTGGTGCGCGTGCCCTGTGCGTTGTGACTGTATCTGACCACATCCGCACCGGTGAAAAGACTTCTGCAGAAGAACGTCAAACCACATTCAATGACATGATCATCATGACATTAGAAGCGGCGATTACACTGTAACTGTTACGCTGTAAGAGTGTGCTACTGAAAAAGGGTTCGCAATGCGAACCCTTTTTTATGCCAATTTTTAGCGGCTGTTCTATTCGACTTTGTTATTAATGGTTTGGTTATTAGAAATTGCTTGTTTATGGCTTATCTAGAGCTTAGCTATCAATAGATTAGTGATTTACCTTATCTATCGAAATAGATATTAACCTGTTGAATCTGTGTCGAGATCACTTGGTTCACTGGGTGTTTTTGGCGTCGAGGTTTCGGCCGCAGCGGCTGTTGCTTTAGTCGCGTGTTTTACCCGACGGACACTTTTCACTTTAGGTTTAACCTTAACAGGTACCGCTTGTTCCGCATCGTTTGCCGCGTTTTCAACTGCTGTATTATCCTGTAATTCCAATGATTTTTCTGACGTTTTTTCGGCCTTAGTTTGCACACTGGTCTGAGTGAGCTTATCGGTATTTGCCTCTGTCACTGCTTTTGGCGCCTTAGTGGGTTTAGCCGCTTTTTCTTGTGGATGATCAGTGGTCGACACTGTTTGATCTTCGGTTAGCACTTGCGCCAAACCATCATTAACACTTTCTGATGGCTCTTCAGTTGAGGATCGTTTCTTAGGTTTTTTCGGCGCTTGACGCAACTTAACCCGAAAGCGGCGGCGGTCGAAGTCGGCACGTTTGAAAGACAAAGAGCGTGAAAGCAACATACCAATCAAGCCTGCAACCAGCAGCATGATTTGTTGTTGCTCCATGTTTAAATTATGGGCTTCTTTGATTTCGTTGAAAAATAACTTGGTATCAAGCCTGACTTCGACATAACCTAGATTTTTCCCTTCTTGGATCACGGGCTCTACATAGGGAGGATATTTGCTTAGCAGCAAATTCATTTCTTCCGAGTCAGGATCAACTACATCCTTAGTGATGCTTTGAGCGAAGGATAGCCGCATGCCTTGGTCACTGAAGATGGCGGCGGACATTACCTTAGGATCTTCTACTAAAGCGCTGGCGAGCCATTGCAACTGTTCGTCATTTTGCAGTTGTAGCGCGGGTGCGGCACCATAAGCGGTTTGCTGTACCAGTAATCTGGCCATCTTTTGAGTTTGGGACTTTAGAAGCAACTGACCTTGTAGTAGGCTTGTCTGCCACAATTGCACTAAGCCGAATATTAAGGCGAAGGCGGCGGCAATTTGGATCAGTCTACTGATTTTATGGCTTTTCTTTAGCCCTTTAAGATATAACACTTTGACCCTTAAAATGTAGAGCGCTTGCCTAATCATAATTGATTCTGAGTGAGCCCGATAGTTGGAGAATTTAAGTCCGATGGAAAGCTTGAACCAAGATGCGCTTTTTTTGTGGTTAGTCTCTGACCATTCCCCAAGGTTTGAACGCCAAGGGCAAGTGTTTGAACGTTATCAAGAGTCAGCAAACCCCGCAGGTGTTTCACGTGTGCGAATTATTTATCAAGATGCCGTGGTAGAGGCGACAATATCGGCATGGATAGCGCAATTACCTCAGTCTAACGTTATCGGTATTGCTCATATCGAACGCCAAGTTGGTTTACATTGTATCGAGTTGGCACTGGTAAATTTGCCTTCTCAGGCGCAGTTAGCGGCATTCCCGCAATCTTTAGCTGAACTGCATGTCATCAATTTTGATTTGCCTCGCTTGAATCAGCCCGGTTTATTAGTGATGGATATGGATTCCACTGCGATTCAGATTGAATGCATTGATGAATTAGCGGCTATGGCGGGCGTTGGCGAGCGCGTGGCGGCGATTACTGAACGTGCTATGCAAGGTGAGCTAGATTTTGAGCAGAGTCTGCGCCAGCGCGTGGCACAGCTTAAGGGCGCTGATGCCAGTATTATCAAGACCTTGTGCGAAAACTTGCCTTTGATGCCAGGGCTTGAGCCTATGCTTTTAGAGCTTAAATCCCATGGCTGGCGTTTAGTGGTGGCATCTGGCGGCTTTACGCCTTTTGTTGGCCATTTAAGGCAGCTTCTAAACTTAGATGCGGCCTTTGCTAATGAGTTAGTGATCACTGACGGTAAACTTGCGGGGGAAGTAACAGGTAAAGTTGTGGATGCACAGTTTAAAGCGGATGTGGTTGAGCGTTGCAGTGAGCAGTGGCAAATTCCAAAAGGCCAAAGAGTCGCGATCGGCGATGGCGCGAATGATATTCCTATGGTGATGGCAGCGGATTTTGGTATCGCTTTCCATGCCAAACCTAAGCTGGCAGCGGCGGCGGATGCCAATATTCGTCACCTCGACCTGCGAGTTCTACCTTACCTGCTACAAATCTAGGTTATTCATTTATTTAAATATAAGTCTAGATAGAGACTGAGTTAGAGTAAGGACTCTTGTCTTTTATTGATGAGCTGGTAGTTTAGGGATATTGATAAACTACCAGTGACTTATTTTGACTCAGCTCGCCCAAGGCTCAATTTCGACCATTTCACAGTCTTCAATCTACCTGCCGTACCGCGATGGTCAACTGCATCTACGCCAGTTATTACCGGCTGCGCCTGATTTTTCTAAAACGCCTATCCTTATGCTCCATGGTGCTATGTCTAACGGTCGGGTGTTTTATAGCCAGAGTGGCCGTGGTCTTGGTTGTTATTTAGCGAAGGCGGGATTTGTGGTGTATGTGCTGGATACTGCAGGAAGAGGGCTCAGCTTGCCTAAAATCGATCGTGATTTTACCTTAGGGCAGGGTGAAGTGATCCGCGAGCAGTTACCTTTAGTGCAGCAGGCGATTCTCGATTTACATCAAAAAGTCTGCCAAGAGCAGACGACTCATAAAGCCGTTGCGCCTTCGCAGGTGCATTGGTGTGCCCATTCATGGGGCGGCGTGTTGATGGCGAGTAGTTTGGCCCGATATCCTGATTTGCAGCAAAGCGTTCGTTCACTGCTTACTTTCGGTAGCAAACGGACAATTCGGGTTAAGTCCTTCAAAAAGTGGTTAATGGTTGATGTTTTTTGGAATCGTTTAGCGCCAGGTTTAGCGATGGGCCAAGGTTACCTTGCCGCCGATAAGCTGCGTATTGGTATGGACAATGAAAGTCGCGCCTCATTAGTTCAAAGTATCGATTGGGTGCGGGGTGATTGGATCGATCACGATGATGGGTTTGATTATGCGAAAGCGGCAAAGCACGCTCATTGGCCACCGGCTTGGTTTATCTCAGGGCAAAACGATACTGTGTTGGGGCACCCAGAAGATGTGGCGGATATGGTCGTAGAGTGTGGCTTTAAACGGGTTAAATCGACGCTTCTTTCTAAGGAGAATGGCTTTAAGCATGACTATGGCCATGCAGATATGCTGACGCATTTAGATGCCACCAGCGATCATTTTCCTAAGATAAGGGATTGGTATTTAAGTTTTGATCTGGCGGTATTGAACAATTAAGACTGCTTTTTATGAAGTACTGGGTATCTTAATTCGACTTCTTGGGTAATATCTAACAGTTCGCCGACACCAATCACACGCCATAACTGTTCTTCTAACTGTTTAGCTTTATGGTTTGCATGAATATTAATGTATTCCAATTCACGGCGTAGGTAGTTCATGTCTGGCTTCTCTGTCGCGCCGCGATAAATGCGTAGGGCGAGGAACCTGCCTAGTGCTTTACTCTGATTGATAAAGGTTATCTGTGCTTCGACACCACCGATTTCAGTTGCAAGAGTGCACTTTAAAAAGATTTTTCCGTGAGATTGACGAATTAACTGAATAAACACTTCAATAAAATCCATGTCCTGTTGAGGTTTCATTTGACGGATAGGTTCGAGAATATCTCGCTTAAAAAAACCGTCTTTTAGCAGCGGCGCTAAATTATATTGCAGAGTATCTGAGGTGCCCGCGGCAAAAATATCGCTGATCTCATCCTGTTGTGTACCAACGCCTAAACAAGCGACTTGGGCAGATTTTGTCGTTTTTTCAACAAAATAGGGCACAGAATGTAAATCATGCATCAAAATATTTTTTAAACCATCGGCAAGTTCTTTGATTTCACTATTGTTTTCGGTGAGTTGCTCTAATTTTTCTTTGTTATGGGCAATAAGTTTATTTAAAAATTCCACTCCAACATGGGGCGTATGACCCATAACGGCGGTTAAATGCAAGGTTACACCATTCTTGCGGGTACGCACTAAGCGGTAGGGGAGGTTATCTAGCTGTGTTTTGCCTGCAATGGTTTGGAGCTTTGGGAAGCTTAACAGTAGTGGTTTATTTGATGAAAAATCTGCAGGATTATCCAAGGTTAATTGCATGCCTCGGCTAGAAATATCTAAAGTAATGCCCGTGGCTTTGTGCTTGTCTTGAGTCACATTGACTAAGGTTTTAAAGGCGAAACGCGCTTCTTGGCGTCGCTCGCTAAACTGCATGGAAACTAACTTAATTTGATTGGTGGTCAGTCGTTGTTGACCAAAGGTTTTTAGGGCGTTGGCATTACTGTCGTCTTGCCAAGCTTTGTAATGGCCTCTGGTATCTTCGTTGCTGATTTCGATGAGCTGAAGCAAATGACTAAATTGTGATAATTGTTGTTCGACCAATGGGCTAAATTTTGCTTCATCTCCTGGGAGGGTCGCACGTCGATAACCCTTATCATGATAAATTTTATCTTGGGTGACTTTGAAGATCCGCCAGCTGGGCTTGGTCGATGCAAAGCCTAAAAATAAAGGCATCATGCCCTTAGCTTTAAGCTCTGCTAAGGTGGCAGAGTAAAAATATAAGCAACCTTGGGCATTATAGGTAAAGCTAAAAAATAGCCCATGGTCGGGATTTTCAGGATGATTAAGTAGCTCAGATAAACGGCTTGGTGTCAGCATAGCTGGTAACTGACTCACATCATTTTCATCTTGAAAATAATGCACTATCTGCTGGTTATCTCGGCTGAGTAGCATGTGGCTCAAACCTTGAGTTTGAGTATTGAAATATAAAGGTAAGTGCGGCAAATGGGGTAAATAATGACGCTCAAATCCAAGCCCTGTTGCTGTGACTATCACATCATTCACATCTACTTTGTAACGCAGTTTGTAGCCGCGGATTAAATTGCCAAGCATTTCACTTAAGGCTTCGCTGCCCCCAATACGCTTGAGTCTTAACCAAATATATTCGCCATTGGTTTGGCTATCGACAACCTCATAGTCAACACCGAGCTGGAGATCGGGATAGTAAAACTCTTCACTGAGTTCCAGTAGTTTTATTTTAAGGGGATGGTCGAGATCGAAGGGATGGTTAGCTGCAAGGCGAATACGGGCACCACCTACGGATAAATCTGCAGTTATCCCTTGTACTTCACCACGGCCGGTTTGCGATGCTGCGATGCGAATACTGTAATTCATCCGCTCTTCTGTGCGGTTGAAATAACTGCCTAATACCACGCCGGGCACCATAAAAGGCTCTGACTCAGCCGCTTCCACTTGCGTGACACTTTGGCGCAACTTTAACCGACGTTGTTGGTGAGCATTGAGCACATACTCGTATACTCCCAAGGTATATTGATTGCGAAACAGTGACATGGCCTCATGCATACTGTTTTTGGCGGGTTCATCTAAAAAATGTCGCTGTTGACCTAACATCACTTCAATACAAGGAAGCTCTGATTTATCCCTGAGATCGATAATTCGCGTGCATGGTGAAGCCAAACGACTGAGTTCCATTTTCACTAGAAAACGGGTCGAATTGGTTTCATCTATCGTCAGCTGCTGGAAAATCTCTTGGAAGTTAGGTTCCATGAGCAATGGCTTGAGCTGTTCGATGAGTGCACTATGGTTATCTAGACTCATGTAGGGTTCTTTTTAATGCTTATTTTGTATTGGGCTGTTAGTCTTATGTCGGCAGTATTCGCAGTTACTTAAATTGATTTTATACAGATTTTAATGAGTTATGGCAAAGAATAAAACGGCGTACGTATGTAATGAGTGTGGGCAAGACTTTCCTCGTTGGCAAGGGCAGTGTAGCGCTTGTCAGGAATGGAATACGATCACTGAGGTGAGGCTCGGTGCAGCTTCGCCTGGGCGTAGCACTAAGTTTGTCGGTTATGCCGGAGCAAGCAGCAATGAAGTGAAGACATTAGATCAAATCGATCTCAATGCCTTACCGCGGATCTTGAGTCATTTTGGCGAATTAGATCGAGTGCTCGGTGGTGGGATTGTACCTGGTTCTGCCATTTTGATTGGCGGACATCCAGGCGCAGGTAAGAGTACGCTTTTATTGCAAACTCTGTGTCATCTGGCCGAGCAAATGCCTGCACTGTATGTCACGGGTGAAGAATCGTTGCAGCAGGTAGCGATGCGCGCCCATCGTCTTGGTTTGCCAACCAATAAATTGCGGATGTTGTCTGAAACCAGCGTCGAGCAAATTTGCGAAGTTGCCCTTAAAGAATTGCCTAAAGTCATCGTCGTTGACTCGATTCAAGTGATGCACATGAGTGATGTGGCATCGAGCCCTGGCAGTGTGTCGCAGGTGCGTGAATCCGCTTCTTACTTAACCCGTTTTGCGAAAGAAAATGGCATTGCCGTGATTATGGTCGGCCATGTAACCAAAGATGGCAGTTTGGCTGGGCCCAAGGTATTGGAACATTGTATCGACTGCTCTGTGATGTTCGAAGGGGATAGCGATAGTCGTTACCGCACCTTGCGCTCCCATAAAAATCGTTTTGGCGCGATCAATGAATTAGGCGTATTTGCCATGACAGAGCGCGGCTTAAAGGAAGTCGCCAATCCTTCGGCAATCTTCCTTTCTCGTGGTGAAGAAGAATCTTCTGGATCGCTTGTCATGGTGGTTTGGGAAGGCACACGGCCCTTGTTGGTGGAACTGCAAGTGCTGGTGGATAACTCGGCCATGTCTAACCCGCGCCGCGTGGCTGTGGGTATGGATGCAAATCGTTTGGCGATGTTGCTTGCCGTAATGCACCGCCATGGTGGTTTGCAGATGTCGGATCAGGACGTGTTTGTTAACGTGGTGGGCGGCGTGAAAGTAACGGAAACCAGTGCCGACTTAACCTTGCTGCTTGCTATGGTATCGAGTTTTCGCGGTGATATTTTGCCTAGCGATTTAGTTGCCTTTGGTGAGGTCGGGCTGTCCGGTGAAATTCGTCCTGTGCCCAATGGGCAAGAGCGATTAATCGAAGCCGCTAAGCATGGTTTTAAGCGAGCAATAGTGCCCAAGGCCAATGTGCCGAAAAAGCCTCCTGCTGGGATGGAAGTGGTGGGTGTTTCTAAGTTATCCGAAGCGCTAGAAGCGATTTAGCATCAAATGCACGCGAGTGAGATTAACACCAGCAAGCAAAACAGCGCCATTAGGCGCTGTTTGTATTTGTGAGCGAGTGTCTTAAGCTGTGATATTGTGTTTTTCGATAAACAACATGAGTTCACGATTCAGCAAAGAAGCATCACCTAGGTTCAGTTCCACCATACGTTTTAGGTGGCTGATACTATCAACATCGATAAAGTTACACTTCAAACCTAATTGGGCATTTTTTTGATGGACCAACTCAGTTTCCATACGGATCTCAATGTCAGATTCTGGTAAGGCAAAACTGAGGGTAATAGGATCACCCGAATTAATAAAATTTTGCGGTTCTTCAACCAAGGCGCCATTTAGACTCAAATCGAGAATGGTCGTCTCCCACTGTGCACCACCTTGTTGTAGATGTGCGCTCGTGGCAAATAGAATCCGCGAAAACTTACGCCTTTCGTCCATACCCAATCCTTTTTCTTTCATAGTCAGCTAAGTGTAGTCCCATCAGTGCCTCTAAGCATAAGTCATATTGATGTGACTGTAAAAGCAGAGTAATTTTTTGTTCAATAAAGCTACCAAGATCGCATATTCACGCAGGCGGTGTGAATGACGAGGTGTTCGTTACATAAAGCGTAAGTGTGGCTCCTTGTACAACAACCCCTGTAACATTAATACACCAAGTATCAATACACTAAGTATCAAGGTTTGGTTGACTTGCCATATTCTAATATTGGGAGATGAAGGAGAGGGAAGTTAGCGAACGTTTACGCGGCACTGGCAGACTCTTATCGTGATTAATGTGATATTAAGTAGCAGTTATTACATAGGTTTAGGCGTTTTTTTAAACAACAGATTTCAGTTTTTGCCGCTAATTTTTTATCGAAGTGTAGGCGATGTCTTAGCTATCTTTGGGAGATTCCAGTATCATCCGCGGCCAACAACGGCTGCGTCTACATGGTTAATGGCTTTTTAATCATCGCGAGGCATCACTGCTTGCAGATCATGGATTTTTCCCACAGTAGGAAAATGATGTGGATCTCTCACCCAAGTCTGATGGATTTGGGGCTCTAATCTGCCGCAGCCAGCGTCGCCAATTGCGTTTTAGGGTAATTGGTACCGACCCCATTTTAAGAGATCACAAGGTATAACAATATTATGTCTGAGCAATTGAGTTCAACAGCCGTATCCTCTGGTTCGTTTCTGGACCGTTATTTTTCTATTCAACAACGTGGTAGCACAGTTCGCCAAGAAGTGATTGCGGGATTCACAACCTTCCTCGCTATGGTCTACTCAGTGATTGTGGTGCCTAACATGTTAGGCCAAGCGGGATTTGATCCCGGCGCCGTGTTTATCGCCACCTGTTTAATTGCTTCATTTGGTTCTTTGCTCATGGGTTTATGGGCTAACTTACCTATGGCGATTGGCTGCGCTATTTCGCTCACGGCCTTTACTGCGTTTAGCTTAGTGCTAGGTCAGGGAATGTCGATTCCAGTCACCTTAGGCGCTATTTTCCTAATGGGTGTGACGTTCACACTTGTGAGTGTGACAGGTATTCGCCAGTGGGTGCTGGCTAATTTACCAAAGGGCATAGCCCACGGTACAGGCATAGGTATCGGCTTGTTTTTACTTTTGATTGCGACTAACAGTGTGCAGTTGATTGTGGCCAATAGCGCAGGCTTACCGGTGAAGTTAGGCGACATTAACAGCTTACCTGTTATCGCTACCGTTATAGGTTTAGCGGCGACAATTGGTTTAGAGCGCCGCGGTGTACCAGGCGGTATTTTGTTGGTGATTATCGCGCTATCGGTATTTGGTTTAGTGTTCGATCCGAGCGTTAAATACCAAGGTTTGTTCGCCTTGCCTGATTTTACCTCAGAGCATTCACTGATTGGACAGCTCGATATTATGGGTGCCTTTAATCCTGTGGTATTGCCTATCGTATTAGCGTTAGTGATGACGGCGATTTTTGATGCGACCGGCACTATCCGTGCTGTGGCTGGGCAAGCGAATTTACTCGATAAAGACGACAATATTGTCGGCGGCGGTAAAGCCTTAACTTCAGACTCAGTCAGCAGTATGGTGGCAGGTTTAGTCGGCGGTGCACCAGCGGCTGTGTATATCGAGTCGGCGGCGGGGACTGCAGCGGGCGGTAAGACAGGTTTAACCGCGACTATCGTTGGCGTACTGTTTTTATTGATGATGTTTTTAGCGCCATTAAGCTACTTAGTGCCTGCCTATGCGACAGCGCCTGCTTTGATGTATGTGGGTTTGTTGATGCTGAGTAATGTGGCGAAACTCGATTTTGACGATAAAGTTGATGCCATGTCGGGCTTAACCTGCGCTGTGTTTATCATCTTAAGCTGTAATATCGTTACCGGTATTATGCTGGGTTTTGTGACACTGGTGGTAGGCCGTATTTGCAGTGGCGAATGGCGTAAACTGAAGTTAGGCGTGCTTGCCATCACCTTAGGTTTAGTGGTGTTTTATATGGGTGGTTGGGCGATTTAAGTTAGGCAAACTGAGTGAGTTGAACTTAGTTATTGAGAACAGAAGCGAGTGCAGTCTTAGGATTAGCACTCGCTTTGATTTTGTGCTCTGTACTCACAATAGGCACGTAATAAGTCTTTCCAAGTAACAATCCCAACCAATTTACCGTCCTCTAACACGGGTAAACAGCCTATATTGTTATCTAGTAACATGCGGGTAGCCGTGTCTAAATTGATGTGGGGTGCGACGGTAACCGGATTACGCGTCATCACTTGATGCACACGTTTTTGTAGGGTTTCTAAATCTCTTGCGGTTTCGGCGCTACTGCCCAAGTTCGGGCTAATCGCGCGCAATAGATCCCGCTCCGATAACACGCCTTCAAGTTGATACTCATCGACGACCAACAAGTGATGAAAGCTCGCTTGGTCGAAGATTTCCTTCGCCACAGTTAATCGATCGTCCATTTCAACCGTGACGACTCGGGTACTCATAATATCGGCGATAATGATCGGCATGATGATCCCCTGTTAAGCTTGCGCATCCTAGGATGCGCTCTGTTAATGCGCTGCATTACAGTTACTTATAACAGAGTGGTGCAAGTTTAGCCAACACCCATTACAAAGTTTTAACTCAAAGATCTTGGACCTCTAGCTCATCATCCGCTGTGATTGGCATCCGCTCCGATTCGGGCAAGTGTGCGCCTATGTAGCGTTGATACTTTTTACCTTTCAGTTTGTGGGTGTCCACCAGCACTAAGCCATCGATACAATCGCCAAAGTCGGCGTCGATACCAAAGGCGAGAAACTTAACCCCATCCGCTTTACACAGTTCACCATATTGTTTGTAGAGCGTAGGTACGGCCGCCCCCATACTCGCGAGCACTTGTTTGAGTTGCTTAAAGTTACTCTGATAATCCTCGGAGAAATACAAGTCATCTAACTTAGCTTTTTGGGATTTAGATAAGCCAAAGGGTGACATGGAAACTGCCATCTGCTGCGCAGGTGCAAATTCCCGCGCATAAAAGTGCACTAGCATTTCCCTAGCACTTCCAGGCAGTTGATTACTGATGGACACTGGGCCAAATAGATAACGATATTCAGGATGCTTGGCGAGATAAGCCCCAATGCCAAACCACAGATAATCTAAACTGCGTTTACCCCAATATTTAGGCTGCACAAAGCTGCGACCGAGTTCTAACCCTTGCTTCACAAAGGGCATAAAGCTGTCGGCGTATTGGAATAGGGATTGGCTGTAGAGTGCGTTGTTGCCATATTTTGCTAAGACTTGCTCACCACTGGCAAAACGATAGGCGCCGATAATTTCAAACTGCTCTTTATCCCACAACACTAAGTGTTGGTAGTAGGAATCGTATTTATCGATATCGCGGCGCTTGCCCGAACCTTCGCCTACGGCGCGAAAGGCGATTTCCCTCAGGCGGCCGATTTCCCGCATGATGGGATTACTGTCGTTGTGTTGGTACAGATAAATCAACTTGTTATCTTGCGTTTCCCCTAGAAGTTCACATTGTTGCAGTGCCGCTTGCAGTTCACGGCGCGATTCGGGGTGGGCGATAGCGCTCTGGGTGATAAACAGAGGATCTTTATCTTTGCCAATACGATACAAGTGATTTTTAAGCAGTTTTATCTTGGTCTTGAGTGGAAAGTCCATTGAGCGTACGGCTTCATTAGAAATGAGCTCGCCAATGCGGATCGGCATATTACGTTTAGCCTGCTTGAACATTTCCTTCACTAGCAGCAGTGTCGCAAGTGGCTTGTAAATCATAGATGCGCCGTAGAAAGTGGCAGAGTTTTTGGCATCTAAAAATATTGGCAGTAGGGGCGCATTGCAGGAAATCGCCATCTTTAAAAAGCCTGAGTGCCATTGGGTATCACGCACGCCGTTAGGGCGCAGACGCGAGACTTCGCCCGACGGAAAAATCAGCACTGCGCCTTCGTTACGCAGGTGCTGGTGGATTTTTTCTAAATGCTGTTTCGGTGTGCCGCCGGTCATATTGCGCACTGGCAGTAGGATTGAGTGCAGCGGTTCCAGCGCCATCAAGAGTTCATTCGCGACGACTTTTATATCAGGGCGAACTTCACTGATGAGTTTGATGAGCGCTAATGCATCGAGTGAACCTATAGGATGGTTCGCGAATATGACCACTCGGCCTTCACAGGGAATGTTTTCTATCTCGTTGGCGGGCACGGTAAAACTAAAGTCAAAACTCGCCAGCATTTGTTCGACAAAGTCTACGCCCTGTAAATAGGTATATTGACTGGCGATATCGTTGCACTGTTTTTCATTGAGCAGGTAACGCAGCATGGCCTTGGCAGGTTTAGCGAGCCAAGGTTTGTCATTGATCGCTGGCAGATTTTGTTCAACCACATTATCAACGGTAAAAATCATGTTATTCGCCTTGAACGGCACAGTATGCTTGTTATGGCTAAGGCTGCTGTTTAGCATTTGTTCATTGTATTCCATAGCATTATGTAATTGATTCATAGTGTTAGGCAACATCCCTTGGGCGAGTTTCGCCGGTATTTATGTTTGGCATTTGCTGCGCTGCCGTTTTTTGTTGCTTGTCTTTGTGCGTCTCAGGCGGCTGTTGTACCAGCGCTATACTGTTGAGAATATCGAGCTTGAGCGTTTGCTCGTTCCAGCGGCAAAGTTGTAATTCGCCGCTTAAGGTTTCTGTGATTAAACTGCAGTTTTCGACCCAGTCACCGTCGTTGGCGTAGATGATCTGCCTCTTTTCAGGGGGACTGAGTGGTGAGTAATATTGGGCTGCTCTGGGGTGAGTCGAGAGTTCGGGCTGATGGATATGACCGCAGATCACACCGTCAACATCAAAGTGCTGGGCATAGTTGAGTACCGCTTGACGGTAATGTCCAATAGCCGCTTGAGCCTTGCCCACTTTGGACTTGATATAACTTGCCAGTGACCAATAGGGATAACCTAAGCGTTCCCGCAAGCTATGGAGATTGCGATTGAGGAACAACAATAGGTCATATAAATGGTCGCCCAATATGGCGTAGAAACGGCCGACACACACATCGGCATCAAACTGATCCCCGTGGAGCATCAAGAGTTTATGGCCGCCGATTCCGTGGTGAATATGTTGGCGGGCAATTTTGATATTCCACAGGCTTAGTTCGGCATAGGGTTTAATCAGTTCGTCGTGGTTGCCCGGCAGATAAATCACTTGGGTGCCGTTTTGTGCCAGTTCAATGAATTTTTGCAGCACCTTATTGTGGCTATCGGGCCAGTGCAGCTTACGTTTCAACGCCCATAAATCGACTATGTCACCGACCAGATACAAGTGCTGACAATGCACGGTTTCAAGCAAACTGAGCAGGTAGTCGGCCTTGCAATCTTTACAGCCTAAATGGATATCCGATAGCCAGAGGGCGTTAACTGTGATGATTGGTGTATGGGGTGATGCCGTCTGGTCTGAAGTTAATGCGGATGGGGTAATAGCGGCACAATTGGATTGATTTGAGGATGTTGGTGCTAATGTTGGCGTTGAGCGATTAAAGATGGGAGGGGAAAGGCTGGGGTCATTTATCTCTTCCCGCGTAGACCTCTCAAGTTTCCTGAAATTAAATCCTGTCATCTCGTATTCACCCCATTAGGCTGTTAACGAATATGAGCTTAGTGGGGGGCTTTGACCGAATGATGAAGTTTAGATGACATGCAGATGACAAAAGGTGGATTAGCCTAGACTGAACCTGTCAAGATTCACATCAGGATGCAATTAGATCCGATAGGTTGGTTTAACTTACTTCTGCCCCAAAGCAAGATAACTTTGTTGTCAGTTTGCAGCATAATTGTCATTGTTTCCCTTGTGACTCGCCGCCCTTGCATTTAACAAGAAGCGTCCCTGAGGGCTCGACGACGGCATCCATGCCGCCAACGGTCACAGTTGCAACAATGCCAATCTTAATTAACACTTCTGCTGTTCGTTTAGCTAAAAAGCTATTGCCCCATTCCTTGTTTCGGTTTGTTGGCTCAATAGAAAACTCCTACTCTTGTTGCCATACAAAATCTCATCCATTTACCTAATGTTTGGACCTAACGTAAAGCGACTAACAATGTATGGGTATACAGTCGTATTTAAATTTAGGTGTTTTGGTATGATTTTCAGACAAAATCAGTGCGCACTAATTCTATCCGAAATATATAAAACTCTATAAAATCAGGTGAATATAGTAACTGAATTTTAGTTAATAGGTTCGGAAAACGCGCATGCGCGTTTTTCCTGATGGTGTATTTGGCAGAAAGCTGATAAGTTCTTTGCATACAGATAGTTAACCGTGCGCGTTTTCACTGGTCCAACGAGGTAAACGCGCATGCGCACTAATAAAATTTTAGGTGAAGGAGTTCATTTGCAAGTCAATTTGCGTAAAATTAGCCCTCTACCAATCGAGGCTATTAAGTTTCTCGATGAACTAAGTCAAAGAGACTCTGTTGAAAAACTAATTATTTTTGGTTCAAGAGCATGCGGTGACTATGACAAATATTCAGATATTGATTTGGCAGTCGTCGCGCCATCTTTTACTAAAGCTGACTGGGTGATGTTACGAGCGAAGGCTATTCATGACGTAAGAGTTGTTTTTAGAATTTCAATTGTAAACTTCTTGAGTAACCCTGAACGACTGCAGAAAAGAATTTATGATGATGGAGAAGTAATATATGAGCAATCCTAGGAAGTTGCTGGATAGCTTGGGTAATCTGCGTAAAGCTGTAGATAAACTTGAACAGGCATTGCAAATTCCGAGAGATCGTGAGTTGGTAGTTGAAGGAACAATTCAGCGTTTTGAAACTGTCGTAGAGCTGGTTTGGAAAACCCTCAAAAGAGGGTTGAAATACGAAGGAATTCATCCAAATAGCCCTAGAGAAACAATGGTCGAAGGTTTTGCTGCAGGTTGGTTAAGTGGTGAAATTGTATGGCAAGACCTTCTAGATCATAGAAATAAATCATCTCACGAATATCTTGATGATGATTTCATTGATGAATACTACGATGAGATTGGTGAGTTGTTCACCCCAATTAAAGATCTGCTTGAATTTCTTGAGAATAGGTATAGTAGTTTATCAAATTAATCACCTAATCGGGTAGCCGGAGGTATCTAGCCTCCAGCCCCCACACCACCCTGCATGCGGCTCCGCACCGGGCGGTTCATTTAGAACTCCTAACCTGTTTTCTGGTTAGGATAATGAACTGCAATCCATCCATCTCTTAGTGAATACAATCCAGCTTTCGTAAGGTACTCGTTACTCAGTGCTTGCTGTATTCCTGGTGTTTTCGAACTAAGCCAAGGACCTTTACTTGTGATCCCACAAGCAACGGCTGCTTGGATCCTGACACCTCGTTTAAGTAGATTCTGCACCTTAGTCCGTGGTTTTCGCCACTGACGCCAGTAACACATACGCACTCGACGGCGGATCCAATGGTCTAAATCGACACACCCTTGATAAGCGTTGGCTATGCCAAAGTAATTGATCCAACCTTGCATATATTGCCGCAGTTTAAACAGTTGATAACTCATACTGACTCCCCAATTGCGGTTCGTCAGTCGTCTTATCTTTTGTTTGAAGATGTGTAATGTTTTAGCATGCCATTGGATCTTTCCACGGTTAAAGGTAAACCCTAGGAACTTGCTCTGGCCTACCTTAACCACTTGGCTTTTCTGTTCGTTAACAACCAGTTTTAGCTTAGTGGCAAGATAGTGAGTAATACTCTTGAGGACACGTTCGCCCGCTCGTTGAGACTTGACCAAGATGATAAAGTCATCCGCGTAGCGGGCGAAGTGATGCCCTCTGCTTTCCAGCTCTTTATCCAGACTATCCAACATGATGTTTGATAGTAATGGTGAGAGTGGGCCGCCCTGAGGTACGCCTTCGAAGCTTGCTTCAAATTGGTCGTTGATCATCACGCCAGCACGCAGGTATTTACCAATAAGCGCCAGCAGACGCTTATCCTGTACCTTGATCCTTAACTGAGTCATTAAGAGATCATGATTTACTCGATCAAAGAACTTGGACAGATCAACATCGACGGCAAATTTGCGTTTATGTTTGATGATATCCCTGACTTGCAAGACTGCTTGTTTGGCATTCCTATTCGATCTAAAGCCGAAGCTATTAGCCGAGAAGGAAGGGTCAAACAACGGCGTGAGAATTTGAGCAATTGATTGCTGTATCACACGATCAATGACGTTAGGGATACCCAGTTTGCGTTTACCGCCATCGGGTTTGTCGATCTCTACGCGTCTGACTGCTGAGGGTTGATATTCACCTAACTCAAGTTGAGATTTACACTGTTGCCAACCGCCTTGCTGCACCCAAAGCGGGAAGGCTTCGATGGTCATGCCATCGATACCAGCCGCGCCATTATTGGCTTTAACCTGACGCCAAGCTCGGTGTAGATTCTCAGGCTGAAGCAGTTGTTGGAATAAATCGCTGTTGAAGGCTGGTTGCATATCAATACGCTGCTGATAGTAATCGTCTGGCGACGTAGTGGGTATCAACAAGTTTGACAAGACTCCTCTTCTTCTAAATGTTCAGGCCTTCACCATGTACCCACCACGCTAACGCGGGGTATGCTATCCCATCCATTACGATGGGCGTTGGGCTACTATGCCGTCTGCTGACTTCTGCTTAATCACATGCCGAGTTGCCCCGTCATGCGCTATCGGTTTTCATCTGGTTCGCTCTTTTCAGTCGATGACACTGAAAAGCCAAGGCACTTATAAACCAGAGCCTGACTGGTTAATGACCGATCGCGTGTTAAGCAGATCTCCCCAGATAAAAACATGAACTTTCCTTGCACTGCTGCATCATTTACGGTGGCCATTAGATCACGTGGTTTCGTCGTCTTGTGCCAACTCACCTCTAGCCTACGCCTCATATGATGTTCTTGTTCATCAGCTCGCAAATTTGCTAGCGGCTTCCTTCAGACCAATCCTCGCGGATAAGCCCTTGCCATTCGCTAGTAGTTAACGTTTAATAACAGGATGTTATTGAACGGTGACCTTCCTACAGAGGACTTTCACCTCATTAGTTCATGCCCATGCTGGGCGTACACAAGTAAATCCAGGTGACGTCTACGACGCACCTGATTTAGGCGTTAGAATCACAACTTTAAAATCGGGGAACGTCACATTGTTACAGCACTCTGAATACCCACTCAAAATCACCACCTCGGGATATGAGGTCATTGCATCCGGAGTTGTGCACTTGACTGCGCCAGAGGTGAAATTTTCACTAGCCAATCTCGTTATAAAATATCAATTCAAGAATAGCTCAGAAGACTCTCGATTTATCGCGGAAGTGATTGACAATGAACTAGTTATTAGCCTTTATAACTTCAACAACTCGCTAGGCCAGGGAAGAATAGAACCTATTGAAATTGGGACTCTCGGAGGAAAAAGACTCTTCGCCACATGGTTTGTAAACACCCCGACTGGTTCGGGAGACATTCGGCAGTTCTGCTACACATTTATGCTAATGGGAGCTTAAGCATGCAAGGATCTATCAAGCTTCCAGACACCAAAGAAAGTACTATTGAAGGAAAACCCGGCTCACTTACAAGTAAAGAGATTGCCGGAAAAATTGCCGGGCATATTGGCACCGGCAGAAATGCAAAAGACTCATTCATATGGATGACGATAACCTGGAGCTTCATCATTGCATCCGGGCTAAGTGCTCTTCTTTTTGTACGATCTTTTTTTGTGACATCTGAGGGCGACGCACTATTGCAGTCAATAGTTCAAATATGGAGCGTTTTTGTTCCAATTATCACGCTAGCACTTGGCTATGCGTTCGGAAAAGGTGAGTGAAGGTTCTAACTACTGGTTCAAATCGTTCGCTGCGCTCACAGGGATCGGCTAAAGCCGGCCCCTTAACCAAACGTTAGGCCGCACTGAAGGGATCACATATGGAAGCTGCAATATTCGGATTTGTAGGCGCATTGATAGGAGCTGTTCTTGGCTTTATCGGTTCGATTCTTAGCACCTTTGGCAAATCAAAGGATGTTCAGCTAGACGTTCGCACGAAAGTCGTCACAAATGAGCGAGCTCAATGGCGCAAGGACATGCGAGAACTGTCTGCTGAATATGTCGCGCTATCCAATCGTGTGGCCGTTGCGCCGAGGGAAAATGACGAATACGAGCTAGAGCGTACTCGGGTTCTGATTCGACTCAGGCTGAATGTAAACCCAGACCATAAGCTCGATGCAAAGCTGCTTCTGGTGCTCCCTGTTATATCTCAAAATGCCCGCACCAAGAATATAAATGACCTCAAATCGAAGTTAGAAGAATTCGAGACAGATATGCAGGCATTGCTTAAACGGGAGTGGGATAAATCCAAAGGTGAGGCAGAAACCGGCAACATCGCTGCTTCGGATAGCCGTGCGGCCTAACCATTCAATCCAGGGGACTCCGAAAAAGCTGCGCTTTTTCTCTGCCCCTGAGCTCAAACGTTAAACCCATAGAAATTTTAATCCGAAACTCAAAAATTAGTGTTGGGGATCTAACACGCTTTTGTCCAAAAGCGTGCTGGGTATCTCCTTCATACAGACTGGTTACACTAGTGCCCAAAAGGTGAGCAATGGTGATTGGCGAGACGACCGTCCGCCCCATGGACGGACTTGCTGCGAGTCGACGAGCGAATGCCATGGCAAGCCTGTGCGAGTGGATACCCGTAAACGCTAAACTTCTAACAACTGAAATTACTGCTCCCCAAACACTACTTTCCAACACATTTCTGTCCCAAAGTGAGTTGTGTGGTTACGAGTGGAGGTTGTACGATTAAGTCACGCTATATAATCAAATCAGCCAGTTCGTGTATGAGTTAGTGCAAAAAGGGGAATCAGTTAATCTGACTCCCCTTTTTTAGAACGTTTGTTGGACTTACATTAAAACCTACGTTAGGCCCAAACTAGCGTAATGTTAGAACAATAAATGCGCTACACCTGCGATAACAGGCAGTGTCACTAAGGTGCGTAGAATAAACACCACGAAAAGCTCAACGAAGTTGACGGGAATTTTACTGCCGATAAGCAGTGCACCGACTTCACTCATATAGATCAACTGAGTCACAGATAAGGCTGCAATTACAAAGCGGGTCATATCTGATTCAATTGAGCTGGCAAGGATTGACGGAATAAACATATCCGCAAAACCGACTACGATTGTTTTAGAGGCTTCAGTGGCTTCTGGAATATGCAGTAATTCGAGTAATGGAATAAACGGCATACCAAGATAGTTAAAGATGGGCGTGTGCTCGGCAATAATCAGTGCCAGCGTACCAATGGCCATTACCACAGGGATAATACCAAACACCATATCGACAACGTTTTTAATACCTTCATTTAAGACCGCTTTTATGCCACCAGCACTGGCGGCTTTTTCTAAGGCTTTATCAAAGCCCCAAGATAAGGCGCCATGTCCTGCTGGGATCAGCTCATCATCTGGCATGCGTGGTGTGTCATCTATGTAGTTGTCTTTCTTCCACGATAATGGTGGCAACTTAGGCACAATCACAGCGGCGGCAAAACCCGCGAGGCACACAGTCAAATAAAAGGGCACAAACATATGCTCTAACTTAACTTGTGAAATCACCACTAAGCTGAAGGTAATCGATACCGCCGAGAAGGTTGTACCAATAACTGCGGCTTCTCTCTGGGTATAAAAACGGGCTTCGTATTGTTTGCTGGTCAGCAAAATGCCGACACTGCCATCACCTAACCATGAGGCCATACAATCAATAGCGCTACGACCCGGTAGATTGAACACGGGACGCATGACTTTCGTTAAGAGTGTGCCAAAGAGTTCGAGTAGGCCGAAGTTCAGCAGCAGCGGCAGTAACATACCCGCAAAGATAAATACCGAGAATAACACAGGTAATAAGTCGTTTAAGACTAATGCGCCAGTGCTCGAGGAGTTGATGATCTCTGGACCTAAACCTAAGTAAGTCAGTACGATAAACACTGCACCTAAGATCCGAGTCGTCAACCACATAGGGCTGACATTCAATAAACCATTAAGGAAGTGATTTTGCGTAACGAATGTGGGCTTAAACACTTTTGACAGTAAAGAGGCCAGCGCCGTAGTCACAACAATAATAGTCACTATGAGGGTTAGCACACCGCTCAATGCGCCTTGCAGTGCTTTAGATATGATAGCGATAGGAATTGTGATCGCATCGTTGTAGCTGATAGGGGTCATAAATAACAACAGACCAATCAGCGAAGGGACGATAAAGGTGAGTATCGTCTTAATGTTTCGGTTTTTATTTTCAGTAGCCAATGTTGTACACCTTAAAGTACGAGTCGTACATGGTAAATTTGAATAAATAGCCGCACGTAACAAGCTGTCGACGCTAATTAAGGTGCATTTAAATTCAACTCAAAAACGAGAATGGGGAAGATTACTCGCTTAACTTCTCTATGTAAAACGATTCGCTAGTTAGTTTGATATAAGCAGCAAAACAGCATAGTTATTTTACTTCAGTTGTCGATAAATTAAGAGTGGCTATATTGGCTTGCATTACTGTAAAGCATTATTAAACATAGTATTACCATCACTTACCTTAGGTTGGTTAACGACTGGTTAATTACTTGTTTACTGATGTGTGTGAAACTATCTAGATGTTATTTCTGCACAAAAAAACATCAGCAACTTTAGCCCTACCGCCATGTTGGCTGGTTTTCTGTTCGATTTGAAAGTGCAATAGAGATAACTCTGGCTATATAGCGTTGGCGAGAACCTGTTGTTTATATCGCGGTAATGTTAAGGAGCCTTGGGCACTAGGACACATTTTTATGCGATAAGCCTTTAAATCGACTTATCTCTAAAAGTGACCTTCTCCACTATCTTGATGCTTTTGTGATTGACTAAAAAGTCGCAAATAACGATGAAAGTAAAAATATTATTCATAAAGCGGATACCCGCCGCTTTAAATCTTCTCATTTCCATGTAAGTTAGTATTACTCCCATCCAGCTCTAGTATTCATGATCGCAAAAGTACAGAAGGTTACGATTAAAGGCGGCTCAACACTGGCCATTAAGTTTGGTTTTTTGGGGATCTTTGGGCTTTTAATTGGCATTGTTATTACTGTTTTGGGGTTCGATGATTCTGAATTCCATCGCTTCAATTTTTTGAATCACACCCTAAGTGAATTAGGGACTTATGGTCATTCGTCTTTCGCTGTCATTCTCAACGGTGGGTTGTTTTTTGGCAGTTTAAGCCTCGTTTTCTATTGTTTGTCTTCATTGCAGCTGGTGACTTCTTGCTGGGGATACCCTTTCTTTATCAGTTTGGCTCTCACTTTTCTGGCTTTAGCGAGCGTGGGATTATTTCCGGTGAACGTGTATCACTTGCATGTTCTTGGGCTGAAATGGTTTTTCTATCTGGGGAGTTTGAGTGCGATCTTCTATTTAGCCTTGGTCTGTTTCGGCAAGTCTAACTTTGGCCGTTGGACTGGGTTGTTGGCGTTAATAGTCTTATGTAGCATGTTGACGTTTCTGTATGCACCACAGCTCAATTTAGGTTTGACCGAAGGTGATAGACCGTTTTATCAGGAGATGGTATTGCAACTGCCGCGTCCTACTTTGTGGTGGCCAGCCCTACTAGAATGGATTGGACTGGGAAGTTTATTGTGCTGGACAAGTGTGCTGCTTTTTAGCCAGTTAAGCTTCAGCCAAGATCCCAAAATCATTGGCTGAGTTATCTTTAAATTTAGGCTTATCTTCAGCTTTAGGCTATGGATTCACATGCATAGCAAGGCCCGCTTCACCAAACCAATAACCGTTGCACTGGGTTATATCAAGGTTGCTATTCATCGAAAAATCCTGAGTATTTTTAGTCGCTTGAATCGTATCGACCAAAGCATTGGCTTTAGTGATGCAGTCAAGACTACTGGGTGATACTCGAAACACATCGACCCCCATCTGTGTCATTGCCGCTATTTCACTGCGTAAATCTAAACAGCTAGCGGATTGGGTTTGAATTCCATTGAGTCTGAGTAAAGGTTGCTGCTCTTGGGTTTGCGCGAGTAGTCCTTTACTGTATTCACGGCACACAGTTTCGCAATGATCTTTCGTGAGCTGTTTGTGTCTAGCGGTAAAGCAGCGCGCTGAATGGGCGAGTGGTAAATAGCCGTGGCCGAGCACTTCCACCTCAAATGACGGCTGTTCTTGAATCACTTGTTGCAACCAAGCCTTAGATAGCTCCACTGGCATCACAAATCTTTGCATTCCAAACCGCTGCAAAATGTCTAAACTGGCGCGATTGTAGTTATTGATACTCGCGCCGCAGACAAAGGGCAACTTACGCTCTTTAGCAAGATACACTGCCGCCATATCGTTTGCTTCGACGATAAATTCACCGTTATCGACCTGGCGTTTGAGCTCAGTATATTCAGATGGCGCTTCGATTAAGGCCAGCGTCGAAAGCACGACTTCTTTACCCGCCTGCTTGAGCATTTGCGCCAGCTCTAGATAATCGCCCCACTTGAGTTCGCGTCTGCGGCTACAAACCGCCTCACCTAAATACACTAAGGGAATTTGACTGGCGGCGACTTGCTGGTAAAAGTCAGCGACTTGCTGTTTCTGCCAGCAATACAACAGTGGTCCTAGGGAAATCTTCATAAGGTGTCCTTTGTCAATCTTGCTCTCTATTTACCTTTTATTGCCAATCGCGCTCGTAGGCGCCAAGCGTAGTGATCTGACCCTCGGATACTTTCGCTAGAGCTTGTTCCCAATGGGGTTTATTTTGGCTTTGTGAGTACAGCGCTGGATTATTTAGATAGGTGTCTATGGCTTGACGCCATACTCGAGTGACTTGTTCAACATAGGCGGGGCTGCGTTGACGTCCTTCGATTTTCAGCGACACTATGCCCGCCTTGGCTAGCTCTGGAAGTAAGCTTAAGGTATTCAAACTGGTTGGTGATTCGAGTAAATATTGCGGCGAATCTTGATCTGCAGTGATGTAACGGCCTTTGCATACCACGGGATAACCCATTTGTTCGTCGAGGGCCGATTTATCAATTAACACATCGTTGAGCCGGGTTAATCGGTTCTGTCCTTCTTCTTGCCAGCGAACGTGTTTTGCCGGTGAACAAGATCCACCGGTGTTGGGCGATTGGCCCGTTACATAGGATGATAGCTGGCAACGCCCTTCGGCCATAATGCACAGACTACCAAAGGCGAATACTTCCAAATCCACTGGGCTGACTTTAGCAAGATCCCGTACTTGTTTCATGGATAACACCCGTGGCAATACTACTCGGGCGATGTTAAAGGCTTCTTTATAAAAGCTCAGCGCCCCCAGATTAGTTGCACTGGCCTGCACCGATAAATGCAGTGGCAGGTTTGGATAGTGCTTATTGGCATAATCGAGTAAAGAAAGATCGGCGACAATTAATGCATCCATACCCAGTTTTGCCGCTAAATCGATAGCCTGATACCAACGATGCTCTTCACCGGGCTTTGGAAAAGTATTTAAGGTCAAAAAGATTTTTTTGCCGTGCTTTTGCGTCAGCTCAGTGGCTTCTTGCAATTTTGCGGGGGTGAAGTTTAATCCTGCAAACGAGCGCGCGTTGGTGTCGTCTTTTAACCCTAGATACACAGCGTCGGCTCCGGCATGTAATGCCGACTTTAGCGAGGCCAGATTTCCTGCTGGACACAACAGCTCCATAGTGATGCTCCCGATAAAATGATAGCCGCTGAGTGTAGGTAAGATTGAATGGCGATGAATTGATTTAAAACAGGTTTAAGATCATAAAATCCCGATAAACTGGGATATATCATGTTTTATTCTTGTAGGGTTCCCGCTATGTCCGCTGTTTTTTTCGCAAAATTTGCTCAGCAACTTTTAGAGTTCACCCCAAAAGCCATCGGCTTTCCCCTTGCTAAGATGCCGTTTAGCCTCAAAGCAAAAGCCATCAGCCAATTGCTTGAACTCTTACTTGCCGAGCAAGCTGCTGGCGATGAGCTTGGATTTTTGACGGATAAATGGGTCGCGATTCGAGTGGAAGATATAAACTTAGCCTTCGAAGTCAGTTTTAATGGCAAGTGGCAAGTCAGAGAGCTCACCAATGCGCAGGTGACCTTCAGTGCCAACTCTGCTGAGCTAGTGTTAGTGGCGGCGGCGAAGGAAGATCCCGACACGCTATTCTTCCAGCGTAAGCTGAGTATTCAAGGTGATACTGAATTAGGACTCGAAGTGAAAAACCTGCTGTTAAGTATCGAATTTGCCAGTATGCCAGCCCCAATTCGTCTTAGTGTTGAAAAGCTTGCCGCTGTGATTGAGCGTCTGCAAATTGAAGCGAAACCGACAATTATTCTCGCCAAATCCCCAAGCTTTTAACGTTATGTAGTGAGACTACACACTGCTAATTCCATAAAGAAGCCCGCTAAGTTGTTATCTTAGTGGGCTTATTTTTATTTAAACTTTATTGTATGGTTTGGTCAATGAGTTAGTAGCTTGCACTCAGTTGTAGTCCCGAGTAGCTCGAATAAGCGCGTAACATCACATGGTAAGTTCCCGCTTGAGTCACGGTAATCGAACAGCTTTCATTGTTCCCGTTTTTATAGGGACGGCAATCATAGCTGGTGGTCGTTGGGGTAGTGCCTGCTTTAACATACAGGTCTACATCTCCAGTTCCGCCACTGGTGGCAATGTTGAGTTGGCTATTGGCTGGAACCACTATCTTATACAGTTTCTCTGTTGCCGTTGCCCCGCTTAAATTCGTGACAGGTACGCCATTGGTTAAGCAGTTTGCATCGGTGCAGCTTCCGCCACCATTCAGGTTATAGCTGGCTGTCAGTTGGGCATTGGCGTAATTATTATAGCCTTGCACCATCACATACCACCGACCCGCCGTAGGTGTGGTGAAATTACAGCTCTCGTTGTTGCCATTTTGATAGGGGCGGCATTGGTAGCTTGTTGTCGTCGGTTTTTGCCCTTGGCTGACATAAATATCCGCATCACCAGAACCACCCGCTAGATTGATCCCTAAACTTGCCGCATTGACTGGGACATCGATGTAGTAATACGTCGCAGAACCTGTGGCACCACTGATTGCGACACCCACATTATTTTGCAGTGGTGTTTCATCGACGGGACAATTATTGCCACAGCCACCATCATCGCCTGCGAGTGAAAAGAGTAATTTATTGGGTGAACCTGTTTTCGCGTCTGTAACTTTATTTGACGTGGCGCGCGTCGTAAGTAAGTTTGTCACCTGTGCGGGAGAGAGATTTGGATTTTCATCTAAGTATAATGCGGCAACGCCTGCCACATGTGGGGCTGCCATTGAGGTACCACTTATGGTATTAGTCGCTGAATTCGAGTTATACCAAGCGGACGTAATGCTCGAACCTGGCGCATAGATATCAAGGCAAGTCCCGAAGTTAGAAAAACTCGAGCGGGAATCGTTACTGGTGGTTGAACCAACCGTGATGGCATTTACCGCCCGTGCGGGTGAGTAATTACAGGCGCTGCTGTTGTCGTTACCCGCCGCCACTACGAAAGTGACCCCTGCGGCAACTGCGGCATTGACTGCATCATCAGTTGCTTGGGAGGCGCCGCCTCCTAAACTCATGTTTGCGACGGCGGGGCCGGAAGCATTGTTTTTCACCCAGTTTATCCCTGCAATCACGCCAGAGTTACTACCTGAACCTGAACAGTTGAGTACTCTGACGCCCACAAGATTGACGTTTTTAGCCACACCGTAGGTAGCACCGCCAACAGTTCCTGCCACATGGGTACCATGGCCGTTACAGTCAGTTGCATCGTAATCATTATCCACAAAATCATAGCCACTGTTGGCGCGACCACCAAACTCATTGTGAGTATTAAGCACGCCAGTATCGATCACAAAGGCGGTTACACCAGAGCCGTCGAAATCCGTGTGATAGTTACTATCCAATGGCAAGTTTCGTTGATCGATTCTGTCTATGCCCCAGGTCGGACTCGGTTGATTGGCATTGGCTTCAACCATAGGCGTTACTGACATGATTTGATCTTGTTCTATGTATTTCACATTTGGATCTTTACGCAGTGCTTTAATCTGTTGGGCGCTGGCCTTGATGAGTACACCATTGAGCACACTGCCAAAGTTTTTCATCACAGTGACATCATATTGGTTGACTAAACTCTCGGCTTGTTTCGTCGCGAATTCAGCTATGGTGTTGTTATTACTTAGATTAAGAACGCTTGGGGTATTGAATACAACAATGTAAGTATCTTTGATGGCTTTAGATTGTGGGACACTTACCATACTCGCTTGGTATTCATTAGCGTTAACAGGGAAGTAAGCAAGTCCAGTTGTGACCGCGACTGCAATTAAATGTTTCTTATGCATGTTGAACTCCATTTTCTTTTTATGTCTCCACGGACTTCGAGACATAATTCAATGTAGAAGGTATTTTCAACCTGCCCAGTTCGATGCTTAAGGTATATCTAATTCACGGGGTTGAAATGTAACACTTGATTTACAATTTGACCGTGGGTGACTTTTTACTTAGCTAAAGAGTGAGGTGTACAAATAAGCGTCAAAATAATAACTATTAGTCTATTAAAACAACCTAGTCTGTAAAAGTGGTGATTTATCAAGCGACATTTTGTCCGAATCATAAACTGTGAAGCAGCGATAAATTCCGTCTGCTACTTTTTTGACATTCACCGCTGAAAAGAAGTCAGTCTAAAGTAGTGTTTTGACTAATGCTGAGATAAAGGCTTGGATTTAAGCGATTTAAAGGTTTCTCATACCGTTAAATGCATCTTTATTGTGATTTTTTATGCGGATTGTTTTGCGCAGGTTATGGCAGGTATTAGAGCAGATTTGACCAAGAGGCATTATAGCCACTCGGTCAGGTGACGTGATTAAGCTTTTTGCGTTAACACGGCAAATTTCACTAACAATTCGTCGTTAGATTCGACACGGTTTGGATCTGGGTCGATGCAATCAATGGGGCAGACAGACACGCAAGTCGGTTTGTCGTAGTGACCCACACATTCGGTGCAACGGTCTGGATCGATTTCATAGATCTCTTCGCCCATAGTGATGGCCTGATTAGGACATTCAGGTTCACACATGTCGCAATTGATGCAGCTATCGTCGATCAGTAGTGCCATGATCTTAACCTAGTTCATGTGGGTTGCGAGTATCTTGACCTTGGGGCAAGTTACGCAGCAAAATACCGTGGCTCAAATCGACTTCTTTCGGCACGGGTAGATACACAGTGTGCCCAGAACCTAAGCCTGCTTCAACTGCTTCAGCTTTGCGATTTTCGAGTTGTTCAATCGTCAAACTGATATTGCCTTGCGGTGTCATCAGTTCAACACTGTCGCCAACGGAGAACTTGTTTTTTACTTCAATTTCGGCCAATCCTGCAAGATTACGTTTGCCCGTCAGTTCACCTACAAATTGTTGGGTGTCACTAACTGAGTAGCCATAGTCATAATTTTGGTATTCATCATGCACATGGCGACGTAAAAAGCCTTCGGTATAACCACGGTGGGCTAGGCCTTCTAATTGATTCATTAGGCTGCGGTCGAAATCTTTACCCGATGAAGCATCTTCAATCGCGCGGCGATACAGTTGTGCGGTACGGGCAACGTAATAGAAGGACTTAGTGCGACCTTCAATTTTGAGCGAGTCTATGCCCATTTTAGTCAGGCGCTCAACGTGCTGAATGGCCCGTAAGTCTTTAGAGTTCATGATATAAGTGCCGTGCTCATCTTCGAAGGCGGGCATGTATTCGCCGGGGCGATTGGCTTCCTGTAGTAGGTAAATTTGATCTGTGGGGGCGCCTGCGCCTAAGGTCGTTGGCGTTTCAATTTGCACCGCATTTGGCATGGCAATGATGTCACCGCTGTCATTTTGCTGCGCTTCGTGTACATCGTATTTCCAGCGACAAGCATTAGTGCAGGTGCCTTGGTTAGGATCGCGTTTGTTGATATAACCCGAGAGTAAACAACGGCCTGAATACGCCATACACAGGGCGCCGTGCACAAACACTTCAAGCTCGATATCGGGGCAGCGCTGACGAATTTCTTCGATTTCATCTAAAGACAATTCGCGTGACAGGATCACGCGTTTGATGCCTTGGGTTTGCCAAAACTTTACCGAGGCCCAGTTGATGGCATTCGCTTGCACGGATAAATGCACCACTTGATCAGGAAACGCTTCACGCACCATCATGATTAAACCGGGATCGGACATGATCAGTGCGTCAGGCTTCATCGCCACTACGGGTTCCATGTCCTTGATATAGGTTTTTAGCTTGGCATTGTGGGGCGCGATATTGCTCACCACATACAGCTTTTTACCGAGTGCATGGGCTTCTTCAATCCCAGTGGCTAGGTTTTCCATTTTAAAGTCATTGTTACGTACCCTTAGACTATATCTTGGCTGACCGGCATACACTGCATCTGCGCCATAGGCAAAGGCGTAGCGCATGTTCTTTAAGGTTCCAGCTGGAGACAGTAGCTCAGGTTTAAACATAATCACTCTCAAATGGGTTAATAAATGACGCGGTGCGCGGGGGCGGCATTTTACACAATGAAAGTAGGGGTATGCAAATTGCCTTCACTAACTTTAGTAGTACTTCACATTTTGCGAATATAGGGCGTTTAGCGTGAGCGAGCAGCGAGGAATATTTCAGCTCTGGTGATGATTACTGTAGAAGATTAAAGCCGATAATTAAGGCAAAATTGATAACGCAATCATACAATTTATTAACGTCCGTTGCTTTTTTCTACGTATCTAATGACAGCCAACTGATATACTCCAACTATCCAATGTTCATGTTTACAGATTGATGGGAGCTAAGATGTCTACCGAACATCTACTGTTAGTCAGTTTATTAAAAAAACTAAAAGATGATGCCTTAGTGCTACCGACCTTGCCTGAAGTGGCGATGCGGGTGCAAGAAGTGGTCGGACGCTCAGATGCTAGCCTTAAACAAGTGGCAGAAGTGATCGGCCAAGATGCGGCGATTTCTGCGCGTATTATTAAGGTGGCCAATAGTGCCTTATACAGCCGAGGCGTCCCCGCTGAAAGCATTAATAGTGCGGTTTCACGCATTGGGTTAATTCAGATTAAAAGCATTGCCACTTCGGTGGCGATGGAGCAATTGTTCATTTCCACCAATGAAATGGTGTGGGAAGTCATGGACGAAGTGTGGCGTACCTCAATCGATGTAACCGCTGCGTCTTGTGCCATGCTGCAGATGTACAATAAGCGTCATTCAACCAGTCGGTTAAATTTTGATACCTTAACCTTAGCTGGACTCGTGCATAACATTGGCGCCTTACCTGTATTAACAGAAGCGGAGGCGCATCCCCATTTATTCACTAGCATTGATCAATTACGCGCGCTCGTACGTAAAATGCAAGGGCCTTTGGGTCGTGCTGTTTTGAAAAGTTGGGATTTCTCTACCGAAGTGATGGAAGTGGTTGAGCGTTGGGCTGATTTACCTTATCTACCCGATCATGTCACCTATCTTGACTTTATCCGTGCAGCGGCCTTTTATACCGGTGAATTGCGAGCGGGCACTGAACTAGAGCAACGTCTCGGTGTGTTTGTCGCCCGTGGATTACCTGTGACGACCGATGATTTAGCCAGTGATGAGTTTATGGAAAAATTCCATTCAATTAGAGAAAGTTACCAATAATCGTTAGGCCTAAATGGAATTCAAATGGCGCTGATATCTTTTATCGTGTCATTTGAGAAAAAGCTTACGTGGTATGGCAGAGGCCAAGGTATGTTCGTAATCGGGTTAGTTGTCGCTTCTCTCGCTTTATTGATATTTTCATTGTATATCCTGCAGGCAAAATACAGATCTTTACGGTCGCAGCAAAAATTCTTAGCACAGCTTTGTACCCAGCTAGAGCAGCAAAAGGTTGAACGCCAAGCTTTAGACATTGGCATTGTCCCCCAAGCGTTTGCTCCTCTCTACCATACTTTAAATGAATTATTAAAGGCGTTACCGGCAAGTGTGGGCAAGGATAAGCTAACAGGACTTGTTAATCGTGTCGGCTTGAAACGTACTCTTACCGGCATGATGCCGCTGACTCAAGGGACATTAGTGCTAATTGATATTTATCGATTTCGCTATGTGAATGATCTCTTTGGTTTTGTGTTTGGCGATATCCTGCTGAAGCAATTTGCCGAACGCCTAAGCAGCTTAAGTTTATCCCCGAGATTAATCGCACGGCTCAATGGTGATGAATTTTGTTTGTATTACGAGCAAGCGTTGACTGAGGAGCAATTAGTCCACTTAAGAGGGCGGTTGCAAGTGCCTTTTAGCATTAAGAACACACCCGTCAGCGTTAAGCTTCAAATCGGCTGTCTGCATTTACAAGAACACCACGCCGACACGAGTCAGATGCTACGTCGAGTCGATTTGGCGCTGAAGAAAGCCCGCCATTCTCGTAGCGCGATTGCTTACTATGCCCAAAATGATGATATTCGTCAGTTAAGAGAACTGAAAATTATCGATAGTTTGCCTAAAGGTTTGCAACGTAATCAAGTATATATGGTGTATCAAGCTAAACAGGATATTGTAACGGGTCGATGTTTTCAGGTTGAAGCCTTGATGCGTTGGGAGCATGACGAACTCGGGATTATTTCTCCTGGAGAATTTATTCCCTTAGCCGAATATGCTGGCATGATTGATTTAGTCAGCCAATGGGCACTCGATCAGGTTTTAGCACAGCAGGCAAAATGGCGCGCGGCGGGGATACAATTGTGTGTTGCAGTTAACCTGTCGACACGGGATCTTGACAGTGAAACCTTACCCCAAGAAATTGCTGCAAGATTAGCCTATTACCAGCTCCCACCCGAATCCTTGATGATCGAAATTACTGAAAGTACTTTAATGGCGGATTTAACTAAGGCGGTCGAAACCTTAGATAAAATTCGTGCGTTAGGGGTGAGGCTTGCAATTGATGATTTTGGTACCGGTCATTCTTCACTGGCTTACTTGAAGCATCTACCCGTCAATGAAGTCAAAATCGATAAAGCCTTTTTAAAGGATCTTGAGCAGGATAAACCGTCGGAATACATCCTCGAAGCCGGTATTAATATTGCCAAAAAACTCGGCTATGAGGTAACTGTTGAAGGAATTGAAACGCTTGAGATTAGAAATATGTTGGTGGCTATGGGGGTTGATACTATACAAGGCATGTATTACGCGAAGCCCATGAGTGCCGCCGAACTCGAAATGAACTGGGCCCAACTACATAATACAATCTAAACCTTGTGCTCATTAAAGTAAGCGCTCGTTAAATCAAATGCTCGTTAAATCAAATGCTCGTTAAATCAAGAGTACTAAGGCTTACAGCCGCGCCTTAATACTGTCCAGTTATCGTTATTTGAGTTGTACTTCTTTGAGTGATTTTTGTTGCCTTTGCTGATGTCGAAATAAGCTCAGGAAATCGCGCGCGTACTTGTATGTAAGAGTATTAGCTTTATTCGCTTGATGTGAAACCAAGACTTAATATGGCGATTAAATCTGCTGGCATAGGCGCTAGTTGGCGGGCTTGATTCATACACACCATTTCAATGGTTGCCGTGACCGCAGGCTTTTTACCCTGTGGACGCCAAATCTCCTGCTGCCACACAGTGCGGTACTTACTCTCAAAGTAAAACTTAGTGCGAACATCGATAATATCGGCAAATTCCACCCCCTCATGGCACAACATATCGCTACGATACACAGCAAAACCCAGTTGGTTTTGTTGCCATAATGCACTTAAACGCTCAGCACCAATCACATGCTCACGGGCTCGCTCGAAGTATTTCAAAAAGTTGGGGTGATACACCACGCCAGAAAAATCAGTATCTTCATAGTAGATTTGCACTGGGAAAGAAAAGGTCGGGCTAAATTGCGGCATGGGGTACGGCTATTCTAGATAGTTTTATTGCGCAATAGTTTAGCGGCTTATCTCTTAAAACAAAACCTCTAATGCGGAGAGACAAAAGCGCTGTTAAAGGAAATGTGCAGACTACTTTAGGTCGGCAACGGCGATGCTTAATCTGGACATGATTGACAATGTGACTACTGAAATCGTCATTAGATTCGATTATGGGACGCTTTTCTGCTTATAGATAAAATGCTTGTTACCCAAAAAATATCACGCTAATCAGGCAGTAAAATCACACTATCGTGCCTAATTTATTAACCCCTTCCTATACTGATAACTGCAATCCCTTTCTTACGTTGATTTGCTAGGTTGAGAGCTTTATATGAGCGAAATTAAAAAATCAGAAATATTGACTGAGAGTGGCACAAATGAACTCGAAATTATTGAGTTTCATCTACATAAGACACTTCCCAATGGTGGCCATAAAGTGTGCCATTACGGTATTAATGTCGCCAAAGTGAGAGAAGTAATTAGGGTGCCAGAAACGTCAGATTATCCCAATGCCCAGCGGCACATGGTTGGGGTGTTCTCGCTGCGAGAAAAGTTGATCCCTTTGGTCGATCTTGCCGGTTGGCTTGGAATATCGACACCTGAGGATTTAACACACAAAGTGGTCATAGTGACTGATTTTAATAAGATGATTAATGGATTTTTAATCGATAGTGTTCGTAGCATCCATAGAGTGTCGTGGGAGCAAGTTGAATCGCCGAGTCAATTTTTAGAAGCGGGTGAAAATGATTGTGTCGTTGCCGTAGTGCGCCGTGATGGCATGCTCATTATGATATTGGATTTTGAGAAGATTATTGCCGATATCAATCCTGAACTGAGTATGGATAAGTACGATGTCACGCTCGATAGAAGTGTACTGATCAATGATAAAATGCTGGCGAAACGTGAAGCGAAAACGATTTTAATTGTCGATGATTCCGCTTTTATTCGTAAGATGATCGAAAATACCCTTCGCAGCGCAGGTTACAACATTATCACAGCCAAAGATGGTGGTGATGCCCTTGAAATGCTAATGGAATTTGAGAATCTTGCTGACCAAGATAATGCTTCGATCTCTGATTTTGTCAGCGCCATTATTACGGATGTTGAGATGCCTCGCATGGATGGCATGCATTTGGTGAAACGCTTAAGAGAATCCAAGGCGTATCGACAAATGCCAATTGTGATGTTTTCCTCTTTAATGAGTGAAGATAACCGCGCAAAGGCGATGGCATTAGGTGCTAACGATACCATTACTAAACCAGAAATTGGTCGTATGGTCGGTATGATAGATAAATACGTATTCGAAGAGTAATGCTATTTCACTTAGCGGCGATATTTGAATATGGGGTATTCGAGTCATCTCTATCAACGTCTTGAGTGATTCTTCAATGACAAACCATATCAAAGTAAAAAGCCATATTCACCGAGGCGAATATGGCTTTTTTGTAGGGTAAACGTTGTTTACTAGCGAATGATCATTTGATCGCGCTCTGGTCCAACAGAAACCATGCTAACGCGCACACCCATTAAGTCTTCAATACGTTCAACATATTGTTGTGCGGCGACTGGCAGGCTTTCGAAGGTGCGACAACCAGTAATATCTTCGCTCCAGCTTGGCATTTGCTCATACACTGGGCTTAACGCAGCAGTTTGTGGCCAAATTGGGTTCTCAGTGTGTTCACCAGCATAGGCAACACAGATTTTCAGATCTTTCATGCCAGAAAGACAATCAATCTTAGTCAGGGCAATTTCGGTTGCTGCTTGTAGCTCAACACCATTACGGGTGGCAACAGCATCAAAATATCCCATGTCACGTGGACGGCCGGTCGTTGCACCAAACTCGTTGGCATTTTCGCGGAAGGCGTCTTGCTCTTCCATTGCGGTCACTAACGTGCCTGTGCCGACTGATGAGCTAAAGGCTTTCGCGACAGCAATGACGCGCTCTGGACGCAGGGCTGGTAAACCGCTGCCGATACCCGCGTAAGCCGCAGTCACGTTTGAAGATGTGGTATAAGGATATTCGCCGTAGACTAAGTCGCGGCCAGCACCTAATTGCGCTTCAAACAGTAAGCTCGCATCTTGTTTTTGTAATGCTTTTAATGGCTCTGTCACGTTACAAATAAACGGACGCCAAGGTGCCGTCACTTCTAATAACCATGCGGTCATTTCGGCGGCGGTTTGATTAAAATCGCAACTTGGATAAAGTGCTTTTAACTGCGGTAATTTCCAGTCGAGCATAAATTGAATGCGCTCTTGCAGCACTTCAGGTTGGTTTAACCAGCCGACTAAAATGCCTTTTTTCATCACGCGATCGCCATAGGCTGGCGCAATCCCTTGACGGGTTGAACCATAGGCGAGGTCGCCAAGACGTTGTTCTTCTAAGGTATCTTCTAATGCATGTAGAGGTAAGCACAAGGTAGCACGGTCAGAAATGCATAATTTGACTTCAATGCCAGCCGCTTGCACTTCAGCAATTTCTACACTGAGTTTTTCAGGGCTGATCACCATGCCAGGGCCTAAAACTGCAACGCAGTTAGGGTTGAAAATGCCACTCGGTAATTGGTGTAATTTAAAGGTGCCATAGTCGTTGACGACGGTATGGCCAGCGTTGTTACCACCTTGAAAGCGAATACTGGCAGCGGCATCCGCGGCTAAATAATCTACGATGCGGCCTTTGCCTTCATCACCCCAATTTGCACCCACAACCACGATCGACGGCATAACAACATCTCCTCATTGATTAAGACGCTATGCTAGACCCGTCATTTGAATAAGAGAAATTAATTATGGTTATCATCCCAATAAGAATTTCATATATCATTGGCTATCATTAACTCTAATACTTTGCAAAAGGTGGCGTTATGCTCGATATCCATTGGTTAAAGACCTTCGTGACTTTGGCTGAATACAAGCATTTTGGGAAAGCGGCCACAGCGCTGCACATGACGCAGCCCAATGTTAGCTTGCATATTAAGCAGTTAGAGCAAAGCACTCGAGTCAAGCTGATTGACCGTAATCCCTTTCGATTAACGCAAGCGGGATTTCGCCTGTTAGAGAGCAGTCAGAAGACGTTAATGGAGCTACAAATTTGTCAGGCGGATCTCAATGCGATTAATGACCTTAGTCAAGGCACCTTGACCATTGCCGCCAGCGATATTATCTCGCGGTTATTATTGATCCAGCCGTTTCAGCTCTTTAAGGCGGAGTTTCCGGGAATAGATTTCTCACTGCTCAACACAACCTCATCACAAGCCTCTGAATTGGTGAAAAATGCCGAGGCAGATTTAGGGTTTGTGATTGCGCAGAAGGAAAGTCAGCCACTGCATTTTACTGAGCTACAACAGATTAAATGGTGTGCAATCGGAGATAATTTACTGCAATGGCAGCAGGCAAAACCCTCTGTGGATACGCCCTTAGCCGAGCAACCGACGTTGATTTTATTAGGACACGATACGCGAACCCGCGAATTGCTCGATCCCGCATTGCCGTCGCTGAACTTATCGAATTACAGAATAATGGAAGTCGGTAGTGTTGACGCGCAAATCGATTGGGCTGAGGCGGGATTTGGTGTGGCTATCGTACCGGAGTTTTCGGTTTACACTAAGGCGAATCTCACCACTAAAGTCACTCCTCTACCGCAATTCCCTACAACGAGTTTAGGTTATATTGTGCGCCAGAATCAGATCCTGTCGAAGGCTATTAAGCAACTGTTATATTGGGTGAATCAAGAGATCATTCGCTCGCAGCGGTAATCTATCATTCGCTTGTAGCGATAGTGGATTAGTCAGCGACTAAGAGCAGTTTGTCGTATTGGCCTGTGGCTTTTAGCTGTGATAAGCCAGCGTCGAGTTGGCTTGCTAAGGTTTGTGCTTGTGGATTTCCTTTCGAGAAGGCCAAAAAAATATCGCTGCTGTGGTTAGCAAATGCAGGAATAATCTCATCATCTACCCCCATTTTTTTCAGGTTTTCCTTCGCGACTAAGTCGAACATCAAGGCGGCATCTATGCGACCAATCAACAATAAATTGATGAGCTGTTGTTGGTTGGCGACGGTGACGATATTGAGCTGTTGCTGTTTAACTAATGCGGGAAACTCATCGCCATATTCATAGCTTTTAATCACGCCGATAACGGTGCCTTTAGGTAGCGCCCATTTATTGTCTGCCAGAATAGGTTTTTGTTTCTTTTGATAAAAAGAAGCCGTGGCGATAAATAATGGGGTGTTTCCAAAGATGAAGCGTTGCTCAGTACTGTTCTCGCGGGTGACGTTAAACACCCCATCAACTGCACCTTTTTCCGCCATCATTAAGGCACGGGAGTAGGGTACAACTAAGCTATTCACTTCAATATGCGACTGTTTAAATGCGGCTTGGATTAAACGATGGGAAATACCTTGACCAAACTGATTGGCGAAAGGTGGCCAACTGTCTTCTGCGGCTAAGGTTATGGCTTGAGGTTGCGATTCTGCTGGTATTGCATTACTTTCTTTAGCGAGTGCCATGTTGCAAATAATGGATACGAGCAATAAAACGATGCTAAGTATCAATGCTGACGGCAAATTTAATGCCTGCTGCATCCTGAGCCTCATTCTGTTCCCTGCGCGCATTTTGCTTCCATCTCCCCGCTTAATATATGGCTTTTATAGCATAAAGAATTATATCTAGACTAATGATTTGAATATTAATTACTGATAGTTAGTCCTTTTGTGACGTTAATAGGATATTTTAACAACCTCAGTTTACTGTGTGCGGGTCTATTATTTTTATGTATTGTGTTTAAGGGGAATTTTACGCTGGGCAACACATGAACTGGTTTAGCTTTCTTGCTAAGTAGAAGAAATTGAAATGGATAAGTTTCAATGTTGCCATCAAACGAATCGCTAAATTGTTTAGTGAGGTTCGTTTGATGGTGATGTGTGTTGATGTTAGCTGCGCTATTTGATCTTAGTGGCTTGCATCGTAAACCAAGTCTTATAGGGCTGATACTTGTCATAGCACCAATGGAATAGGGTGCTGTAGAAGAAGAAAAAGATCAAAAAAACCGCTTCTAAGCCCATGGCTGCCAACCAACCTATCTGTAGAAACCAGGCGATGGTCGGTATGCTAATGAAAATAAGTCCCCCTTCAAATCCAAAGGTATGCAGTATTCTGGTTTTCAAAGTGCGTTGCTCTCGATTTGCCCCAAATACCCTGTCGAATCCTAGGTTGTAGAAGTAGTTCCATACCACGGTATAAAGACTCAAAGCGATACCAACTATGACAAGTTCACTGGTTCCCTTGCCTGATATAAGGGCAGAAACGGGGATAATAATAGCGAGTGCAATCGCTTCAAAGAGTAAGGCGTTAAAGATACGTTCTGTCGTTTTCATGGCTATTTCCCATTCATTTAATGTGACTATGGCCATAATTTTATCTAGTATAGGGATAAGTTATAGTTAGATAGTATCGGTAAAAACGATATGTTTAGTCTCGAACAACTCGAAGCCTTTATTGAAACCGTAGAATCGGGTTCATTTTCGAATGCTGCAAGGCAACTTAAGAAAGCACAATCCGTGATTAGCCAGCATGTGATGAATCTTGAAATTGACTGTGGGGTTGAGTTATTTGACCGTTCGGGTCGTTATCCGGTATTAACGGCCGAAGGTAGTAAATTACTGCCCTACGCAAGAGCGACGATTCTTCAACATCGTAGGCTCAAACATACCGCCTTATCGCTCTTCAGTAGTCAATCTTCAGAAGTGTGCCTTGCGATGGATGAAGGCATTCCGATACAGAGAATATCTGAAATTATTCGGTTGTTAGAAGGTGATTTCCCTAATATCGAACTTGAGTTTCTCAGTGCCTCAAGCATAGATATTATCGACATGGTGCATTCGGGAAGAGCATCTACAGGATTGATTTTTAGTGAATTATCTATGCCAAGTAGTATAGATTTTGAGAGTATTGGGGTGATTCAATTCGATCTTTATGTGGCGAGTTCGCATCCCTTAGCAAAATCAGTTGCACCGAATATGGACTCATTGCGACTGTATCGACAATTACTTATCCGCTCACGGAATACTAAAACCAGTAGTTTTCAGCAGGCGTTCAGTCCTGATGTTTGGTATGCCGATAACTATTACGTGTTATTGGAGCTCGCATTACAGGGCCATGGTTGGTGTCTATTGCCCGAGCATATGGCGTCCAATTTAGTTTCATCGGGTAACTTAACTCGCGTCCCCATAGAATTTGAGCAGATAGGCTGGCATGCAAACGTCGATGTGATCCAGCATCAAGATAAAAGCAGCCTGCCATTATTGAAACGACTCAGACAACTGTTTAGAGAACTCTTGGTTGGACAGAAATAAATGGTTGGACAGAAATAAAGCAAAGCATAAATAAAACCCCAGTTAAGTGAGTACTCTACTGGGGTTTAGTTTTTGTGGATCAGGATTGGTGAATCAGGATTAATCATTACGCGGAAAGTTAGCCAGCACTAGTTCGGCGACTTGGCGCAGTTCATTCGGGCAAATCCCACTGGTCGCTTGTACGGCCATGCCTTGCAATACTGTGCCGACATAACGGGCAAGCAGTAATGGCTCGGCATCTGCGGGCAAATCTCCTTCATCTTTGGCGCGTTGCAGTCGTTCGCACAGAGCGATTTCACCGTCGCGGCGACGATTAATCAAAGTGTCTTTAATCGCTTGCCCTGCTTCACTGCAGGTTAATGCCCCTTGAACAATCAAACATCCCTGCGGATGGCTTTTATCCACAAAAGAGCTCGCGGCCCCGAGCAGCATCGACTCGACCACCAGATAGGCGGTTTTCTGCTCAAGTGCGGGATAGAAAAACGCACAGGGGCGCTGTTCATACAATTCTATCGCTTTGAGAAATAACTGTTCTTTATTACCGAAAGCGGCATAAAGGCTAGGTTTATTAATGCCCATAGCTTGGGTGAGATCGGTTAACGATGTACCTTCAAAACCTTTGCGCCAGAAGACTTCTAAGGCTTTTGCTAATGCATCGTCAGTGTCAAAAGCTCGTGGGCGACCAACACAGGGCGTCTGGGTGACGGTTGACATCATTAGGCTCCTCAATTCTCAATTGCCCCTAGGATAGACATGGGTTTAGTCCCTGTCCAGCCACACTTGCCACCGATGACGGACTTAGGGGGATATGTCTACTTAGTCATTCAAGTTGTCACCTAAGTTCAGCATGTTATCTGCGTTAGTCAGTATTTGCTTCAATATTCATCAAAATGCTTTGCCGTTCAAACTCGTAGCCTTTTGCCTCTGGACGCATTGTATGCCTAGGGTAAGTGCACACTTTTAATTAAATACCGTTCGGTACATAAATTTGTTGACAGCATCATTTTACGCTATATATTACCGTCCAGTACAGAATATTTTTTACCAGTCGGTATTTAATTGGTTTGGTTTGTAACACAGCTGCATGTGTGTGGTTCGAACAGCGTGAAATGCCCGCCACTTTGAGGATAGTAATATGATGAGTAACAAACCTTTACGAATAATGATGTTAACGGCAGTGGCTGCTTTCGTCCTTTCAGCTTGTGGTGAGCAAACAGCGCAGCAGGGACCTGCACCGAGTGCGCCTAAGGTGGATGTCGCTCAGGTATTACATGAGCGAGTCACCGAATGGGATGAGTTTACCGGTCGTTTACAGGCGCCAGAAAGTGTCACCCTTATCCCGCGGGTGTCGGGCTATATAGACTCCGTAAATTTTAAAGAAGGCGCCTTAGTGAAAAAAGGCGAGGTGTTATTTCGCATCGATCCAAGCGTGTTTGAAGTGGAAGTGGCCCGGTTAAAAGCAGATCTTGCTAGCGCACTCTCTGCAGAGCAACTGGCCACTAATGATTTTGAACGGGCACATAAATTATTTGACCAAAAGGCGGTCTCGGCCGAATTACTCGATACCCGTGAGTCGAATAAACGTCAGACTGCAGCCGCAGTCGCTTCGGTGAAAGCAGCACTCATGCGCGCCGAGCTTGATTTAGCTTATACCCAAGTACAAGCGCCGATTGATGGCCGAGTATCCTACGCCAACGTCACTGCGGGTAACTATGTCACCGCAGGGCAGAGTGTGCTGACCAGCTTAGTCTCTACCGCCAGCATGTATGCCTATTTTGATGTGGACGAGCAAACCTACCTTAAATACGTGAAGTTAACCGCGCAGAACAAACGTAACGATCCCCGTGCTGGCGATAATCCTGTTTACATGGCTTTAGCCAATGAGCGCGATTATCACCATATTGGCATGGTCGACTTTGTGGATAATGCGATGGATAAGCAGACGGGTACTATTCGAGTGCGTGCGACTTTTAACAATGAAGACAATAACCTATTGCCAGGCTTGTTTGCGCGTCTTCGTACTGCGGGCAGTGGCGCCTATGAGGGGATCTTGATCGACGATAAAGCCGTTGGCACAGATCTCAATAATAAGTTTGTGCTGGTCGTCGGTCATGATGGCACGGTCGAATATCGCGGCGTGACCTTAGGCGAAAAAGTCCAAGGACTGCGTATCGTGACCCAAGGCTTGATGGCCGAAGACAAGATCGTCGTCAATGGTATGCAACGCGTACGCCCTAAGATGCAAATTGAGCCAAACATAGTGGACATGGTCGACAGCGACAAGCTCGAGGCGCTACGCCAAGCCCAGTTAATACTCGATAAAAATCAAGATCATTTGACGGCGCAAGCGGTCGAAACGGCGAGCCGCGGTTAAGGAATAACACACTATGTTGTCGCAATTTTTCATTAAAAGACCGATATTTGCAGCCGTACTGTCATTGCTGTTTCTTATCACGGGGGCGATTGCCGTTTGGCAGTTGCCTATTACCGAATATCCAGAGGTAGTGCCGCCAACGGTAGTGGTCACTGCTAATTATCCTGGCGCAAATCCTAAAGTGATTGCCGAAACCGTGGCTTCACCGCTGGAGCAGGAGATCAACGGCGTTGAAGACATGTTGTATATGTCATCGCAGGCGACGTCCGATGGACGCATGACCTTGACTATCACCTTTGCGATTGGCACAGATGTGGATAAGGCACAAACCCAAGTGCAGAGCCGAGTGGATCGCGCTATGCCCCGTCTGCCGCAGGAAGTGCAACGTCTTGGTATTGTTACTGAAAAATCATCGCCAGACTTGACCATGGTGGTGCATTTGTTATCGCCGGATAACCGTTACGACATGTTGTATCTGTCTAACTATGCGGCGCTAAACGTCAAAGACGAGTTAGCGCGGATTAACGGTGTCGGCGCTGTACGTTTGTTTGGCGCCGGCGAATACAGCCTGCGGATTTGGCTCGACCCGAATAAAGTCTCGGCGCTGGGTTTATCGCCAGCGGACATTATTGCCGCCGTACGTGAGCAAAACCAACAGGCAGCAGCGGGCAGTTTAGGCGCGCAGCCCAGTGGTAGTGCTGACTTTCAACTTTTGATTAACGTGAAAGGCCGTTTAACTGAACTGTCTGAATTTGAAGATATCATCATCAAAGTTGGTCAGAATGCTGAGGTGATCCGCCTAAAAGATGTTGCCCGCATCGAGTTGGGTGCAACGAGTTATGCGCTGCGCTCTTTACTCGATAATAAGGATGCGGTGGCTATTCCTGTATTCCAAGCATCGGGTTCTAACGCGATTCAGATTTCCGACGATGTGCGCGCCAAAATGGCTGAGCTGTCTAAAGGATTCCCTGAAGGACTCGAATATGAAATCGTTTACGACCCAACAGTGTTCGTGCGTGGCTCGATTGAAGCTGTGGTAAAAACCCTGCTCGAAGCCGTGTTACTGGTGGTGTTGGTGGTGGTGCTATTCCTGCAAACTTGGCGCGCATCGATTATTCCGCTGGTGGCCGTGCCTGTGTCTTTGGTCGGTACCTTTGCCTTTATGCATTTGCTCGGTTTCTCGTTAAATGCCTTGTCGCTATTCGGGCTGGTGCTCGCCATCGGGATTGTGGTTGACGATGCCATCGTCGTGGTCGAAAACGTCGAGCGTAATATTGCCGCAGGATTAAGCCCTGTTGCGGCAACACAAAAGGCGATGAAGGAAGTGACTGGCCCGATTGTGGCAACCACCTTAGTGCTGGCGGCGGTGTTTATTCCAACGGCCTTTATGAGCGGTTTAACCGGGCAGTTCTATAAACAGTTTGCCTTGACTATTACTATCTCGACCTTTATCTCGGCGATTAACTCACTCACTTTGAGTCCGGCATTATCGGCGCTGTTACTCAAGAGCCATGATGCACCTAAGGACGGCTTAACGCGTCTAATGGATAAGTTGTTTGGTGCTTGGTTATTTGTGCCTTTTAATCGTTTATTTAACCGTGCATCCGATGGTTATGGCTGGTTAGTGCGTAAGGTGATCCGTTTTGGCGGCATTATCGGCCTAGTGTATTTAGGCATGGTGGCGTTAACGGGAGTGCAATTTGCCAATACACCAACGGGTTATGTGCCCGGCCAAGATAAACAGTATTTAGTGGCCTTTGCCCAGTTGCCCGATGCGGCATCCCTTGAACGTACGGATAGTGTGATCAAGAAGATGTCTGAGATTGCACTAAATCACCCCGGAGTAGCGCACTCGATTGCCTTTCCTGGCCTTAGCATCAACGGTTTTACCAATAGTCCTAACTCAGGCGTGGTGTTTGTTGCGCTCGATGATTTTGACTCGCGTACCAGTCCTGAACTGTCGGCGAATGCCATTGCAGGACAATTGAATCAGCAATTTGCTGCTATTCAAGACGCGTTTATTGCCATCTTCCCGCCGCCACCTGTGCAAGGCCTCGGTACCATAGGAGGGTTCCGTCTGCAAATTCAAGACAGAGCCAACCTTGGTTATGAGGCCTTGTATCAGGTGACCCAACAAGTGATGTACAAGGCGTGGGCCGATCCTCAGTTAGCTGGCGTTTTCTCTAGCTATCAAGTGAACGTGCCACAACTTGAACTGGATATCGATCGGACTAAAGCGAAACAGCAGGCAGTGTCGCTCGATCAAATTTTCCAGACATTACAAACCTATATGGGCTCGACCTATGTCAACGACTTCAATCGTTTCGGTCGAACCTATCAGGTGAAGATGCAAGCCGATGAGGCGTTCCGTCAAAGTCCGCAGCAGATAAGTCAGCTAAAGGTGCCGAATCTGAATGGTGACATGATCCCGCTAGGGTCGTTCATCAACGTCAGCCAAAGCTCAGGCCCAGACAGAGTGATGCACTATAACGGCTTTACGACCGCTGAAATCAACGGTGGCCCAGCAGCTGGTGTGAGTACTGGCCAAGCGCAGGCAGCGATTGAGAAAATCCTCGCCGAAACGCTGCCAAATGGTATGACCTACGAATGGACTGAGTTAACTTATCAGCAAATCTTAGCAGGCAATACGGGCTTGTTAGTCTTCCCGCTGGTGATCTTGCTGGTGTTCATGGTGCTCGCTGCTCAGTATGAGAGCTTAAGCTTGCCATTGGCGATTATCTTAATCATTCCAATGACCTTGCTCTCAGCCCTCAGTGGAGTGTTAATTTACGGTGGTGACAACAATATCTTCACCCAAATTGGCCTCATAGTGCTGGTAGGACTTGCGACTAAGAACGCTATCTTGATTGTCGAGTTTGCAAAGGAGAAACAAGACCATGGTATGGCACCTATGGAGGCGATATTAGAGGCAGCAAGATTACGTTTACGTCCTATCTTGATGACATCTATCGCCTTTATCATGGGAGTGGTGCCTATGGTGTTCTCCACTGGCGCGGGCGCCGAGATGCGCCAAGCCATGGGCGTGGCAGTATTCGCCGGTATGATAGGGGTGACAGTTTTTGGTCTTATCCTAACGCCGCTGTTTTACTATGCCTTAGCAAAGAGAGGCGGTAAAAAAGCCGATGAGTATAAAGAGATAACCGTCGGTTAAGCTTGTTTTCTAGTTGAAAAATACATGAAAGGTCTACATTGAGTAGGCCTTTTTTGTTTATTCACGGCGAGAGCGATTAGATTTGACTATCTTTAGCTGGGGTTAATTAACATTAGGTCAATTGATGTTTAGTGATGGTATTGCTCGCCAGATTAAAACTAAAACCAGAAATGAGGAATATCGTTGGTATTTTCTGGATCATCAATAAGAAACAATGAATAACTATTACCGGACCATTCTGTTAGCTTATAACTTATTGCCACTTGAGCGCGTCATTATCACAGTATGATTAGAATGGTTACTGTTTTACGACTTTTCTATATAATTTGATGATTATTCAATACATTAGTAATGTACAATGCTAGATGAATCTAGATCGTTTTTTTACGCAGAACTCAGCTAAGGTACTTGTTGGCCTTGCATCACTATGCCCGAGGTAACGGATGATCCTATATCGCGTTTTATATGCGTTAGTACTTTGCGTTTTGCTCTATTTCACGCCTCAAGTCATGGCTGCTGAACTCAATATTAATGTAGTAGATCTGCAACAACAGGCCATTGCCGATACTGTCGTGGAGCTGATCCCTGCAGTGATGCCCGATAATTCGATACCTGTCGAACATTATGAAATGTCGCAAAAAAATCGAACCTTTATCCCCTTTGTACTAGCGGTGCCTAAAGGTGCAAAGGTGGATTTTCCCAACTTAGATCGTACTCGCCACCATGTGTATTCTTTTTCAGAAGCTAAACCTTTCGAACTTAAATTGTATGTGGGTCAGGCCGAAGCGCCGATTCAGTTCGATAAACCCGGCTTAGTTGCACTTGGCTGTAATATTCACGATTATATGCAGGCATTTATCTATGTGGCAGATAGCCCTATTGTCGCTGTGACGGACGAAAAAGGTGAGATCCAGTTTAAGGGACTTATCGCCGGTCAATATAAAGTTAAGCGCTGGCATCCATGGCAGAAGGCGGCATCAGAGCCAACGGATTTACTGATAGTTAATGGCCCTAATCAACTCAGCCTACCCTTAGACATTGAGCGTCAAGCTAAACCGTCGGCTCCGCCGTCGGGATTTGGTCACTACGATTCTGAAGGTAAGCCATTACATGCTAAATAGTTTTCGCGCTCGGCTGATTTTAGTTTTCTTTATTGTGCTGACGTTAGTGCAATTTGCCACGGCATTTTCCGTGTTGACAGCGACCGAAAAAGATAACTTTTTACAGCAACAGAAAAGTCTCGATATTGGCGCGAATGTGTTTCTCGAAGTGTTATCGAATCGCGGTATTCAGCTCAGTCAAAGTTTGTCCGTACTCAGTGCCGATTTTGGTTTTAAGCGCGCGATTGCAACTGGTGAGCAAGAAACCATTGAGTCAGTGTTATCTAATCACGGCTCTCGTATTGGTGCCGACGCCGCTGTATTGCTATCACCTAAAGGGGAGCTCTTGACCTCGAGTTTGCCCGGACTCACTCAGGATGATATTCAATCCTTATTTAATATGACCACCAGCAATCATAATGCGTTAGCTATCCTTAATTTTGATCATGCTAGCTATCAGTTTGTGCTGCAGCCGGTGAAGGCGCCGACCTTAATCGCTTGGGTTGGCATGGGGTTTCTATTAGATGAGAAGGTCGCCCAACAAGCTAAAGCCATTACGGGCATCGATGTGAGTTTTGTCAATCAGGCAACGGGCCGCACTGAAATCGCTTCAACCTTATCAGATAATGAAAAGTTAAGCGTAATTGAGCAGGCGAGCTTATTGCCTAGCTTGCTGAAAATGCCTAGTGAAAGTATTCCCGTAGATCATCTGTCTATGGGCATCAAACTTTATGATCACAACGGCAGCCAATTAGCGCTACTACATCAATCAAACCTTAAGTGGCAGCAAAGTTATCAGCAACTACGCAATAATATGCTGCTGATTTTTGCTTTGACCTTAGCACTGGCGATTGCGATTGCGATTTGGTTGTCGGGCAGTTTGACTGAACCTGTGCATCAACTAGTGAATTATGCCCGTAAAATCGGTCAAGGTAAGCAGCCTGCCAATATTCAAGGTGCGCCAGCAGAGCTGAGGGTGTTGGCCAAGAGTTTGTCCTTAATGCGCGATGATATTGAAGCGCGGGAAAAGGATTTAGTCTACCAATCTCGCCACGATAGCTTGACAGGTTTACTCAATCGTTTTGCGGCAAAACAGCATTTGGCGGATCTTAACGATAAATTATCCGGTGCTATGGTGTTGTTAGATATTAAACATTTCCGCCATATCAACGATATTATTGGTTTTGCCAACGCCGATACTTTGTTACTGCTTTTTGCTCGTCGCCTAGAGCAATTAGCACCGACACCGGATTTATTGGCGCGATTAGACGGTGACTCATTTTTACTCCTTTACAGTCAAGGGATCCGCCCCGAGCACTTGCTGAAATCATTGGATATGCTGGAGTCACCCTTTCCAATCCAAGGCTCAAATATTTCTCTTACCGTGCGTGCGGGATTACTTGAAATCGATGGTAATGGTGCTGATATCGATGTGTTAGTGCGCCGCGCCGAAATTGCTCTCAATCAAGCCTGTCTCGAAGAGCAACGCATTGTCAGTTATCGTCAAGGCGCCGATGAAAAGTATCAGCGTGAGCTGACGATTATCCGTGATTTGCCTATAGGTTTAGCGCAAAACCAACTGTATTTAGTGTTCCAACCTAAAGTGGATTTACGCCTAAACCAGTGCACTGGCGCCGAGGCATTGATCCGCTGGCAACATCCTACGCTTGGGTTTATTCCGCCCGATGAATTTATTCAACTGGCTGAAAACTCTGGCAACATTGATATCGTCAGCCAATGGGTGTTGAAGCAGGCGATTAAACAATTAGTCGCATGGCAGCAGCGAGGTATGCAGCTAAAACTGGCCATTAACCTGTCGGCCCATGATTTAGTCGATACCCGCTTGCCGAATCAAATCGCCATTTTACTAAAAGATAATAATCTGCCAAGCGGTGCACTCTGTATCGAAGTCACTGAAGGCGCCGTGATGAAAGATGCACAGACAGTGGTGAGTGTATTACAGCGATTCCGTGACATGGGCGTGTCTGTTGCCATTGATGATTTTGGCACAGGTCATTCATCATTAGCCTATTTGAAAATTTTACCTGTTAATGAAGTGAAAATTGATCGCAGCTTTATCAAAGACATGCTCACTGATAGCCAAGATGTGATGATAGTCGATACGAGTATTAAATTGATCCATGGCTTAGGTTTTACCGTAGTAGCCGAAGGCGTTGAAGAACAAGAGGGGGTTGATATATTGCGCAATCTCGATTGCGATATCATTCAAGGTTATGTGTTTTCGAAACCCTTAAAAGCGGCTGAATTTGATCTGTGGTTCGAGGCGTTTAACCATCCAAATACTTCTGATGCATAAGCGCATTTACTCAAGTCAATATGCAAAGACGCTAGACTAACGATTCATCGTCGAAAGAATTAGAACGGAGCATCAAGTGAACATTTCCATAAATGTATTGAAGTTGAATTCATTAACTTGGACTTATGTTAAGGCTTTGTTTTGCCTATTTTTACTATTGGGCACTGTTCCTACGTTTGCTGAAGGTAGCCGTGTGGTCGCGACTGGCGGCGGGACGATGATTGAAGGCAGTGCTGGCGGTGGCATAGTGCCATGGGCCGTGATCAACGGTTATGGTAGTAGCGGTGAATGGTCGGCAACGGCGATGGCGACGGGTGTCTATGTCGATGATTTTACGCTGAAAGTGATCGGTGCTTCTTTGAGTTTTGATAATCGATTCGAGCTGAGCGTTGCGCGGCAAACCTTTGATTTAGATACTATGGGCGGCGAGTTAGGCCAAGATATCTTCGGCGTAAAATACAAGCTTGCCGGAGAGCTGCTTTATACGGCTATGCCGCAAATTACCTTAGGTGCCCAGTATAAAAGAGTCGATGACTTTGCGATTCCTCAGGCGGTTGGGGCGCGGGATGATTGGGGTTTAGATGTGTATGTTGCTGCCAGCAAAGTATTTTTTGATGCGGTAGCGGGACGAAATGTATTACTTAATGGGACCGTGCGCGCGACCAAGGCGAATCAAACGGGTTTATTGGGTTTTGGTACTCAAGCTAATCATGATTACCAGTTTGTGCTCGAAGCCTCTGCCGCGGTATTGCTGACGGATAATGTGGCACTGGGTATCGAATATCGCCAGAAACCCGATGAGTTAGCTTTTGCCCGTGAGGATGATTGGCAAGATGTGTTTTTAGCGTGGTTTATCAATAAGCATCTTTCCGTGGTTACGGCCTATGCGAATTTGGGCAGCATTGCGGGGTTTGAAGAGCAACGGGGTTGGTACCTATCGGTGGAGGGGGCGTTATGAGGCGTTTACGGGTGAAGCTATTACCTTTCGTCGTAGTATTTTTTTTCACTGGCTGTGCGGTGCCAACGACCGAAACCTCAGCATCACAAACTCACTCGAGTCATCAAACCGCAAGCCATCAAACCTTATACCAAGATTTAGGTGGTAACGCAGGCGTATCGGCGATAGTCGATGGTTTGCTGGCACGTATTGCCACAGATCCACGCATAGTACATCACTTTCAAGAGACAGATATTGCGTTATTTCGTGAGCGTGCCATTGAACATTTCTGTCTGGTTGCCGATGGCGGCTGCGTGTATCACGGCGAAAGTATGCAGCACAGTCATAGAGGATTGAATATTACTCAAGCGGATTTTGATGCCTTAGTCGGTCATTTGATTGAATCGATGAAAGAGCAACATATTCCGCTATCTACCCGTAATGCCTTTCTAAAACGTCTCGCCCCTATGTATACGGACATTACCTATCAGTGACTTGCTTCATCTTTAAAGTAGAAGCTCTACATAGTGTCTCGACATTGTGGGGCGAAAGAGTGAATGAGTCAGATACGGTTAGCGTGATGGATAGCCGCATTCTGTCTTGTGACTAGAGCAATAACGCCTCATCTATGGGATGAAATTGAGAGGCTGCATCCCTTAAGGATTTAGCCGTCAGGGTAGGGACGCCATACACTTGGGTTTCAACGCCATGCTTTTGATGAATTTTTTGCAGCAATAAATCGAAATCGCCATCACCAGACAATAAGATCACTGTATCCACTTCACTCGCCGCTTCCATAATATCTATCGTGATTCCCACGTCCCAATCGCCTTTGGCTGAGCCATCGCTGCGCTGAATAAACGGTTTTAACTTCACCTCAAAACCTATGTGCTTTAGTGCGTCTTGAAATTTCAATTGCCCATCGTCGCCCTTATGGATGGCATAAGCCACGGCCAACGTTATATCACCTTCATAACCTAAGTGCTGCCACAGTTTACGATAATTAAATTGGCGACCATAGGCTTCGCGGCAGGTGTAATAGATGTTTTGTACATCGACAAATAAAGCGATTTTTTTCAAGGCGTTTTCCAGCGGCTAGGGGAGTAAGGGCACTATAGCATATCGAGGCAATGGGGTTTTCAAGGATGTTAGGGTGTTGGGTTCAGCCGTCGAGATGGTGAACCCAAAGCGTATGTTAGTTTCTATGGTATTTTTGATATTCGCCCGGTGACATGCCGCTGAGTTTTTTAAAGTAACGCCCCATATGACTTTGATTGGCAAAGCCATTATTGAGTGCGATATCGGTCAATGATTGCGCTGAATGGCTCAAGCTTTGTTTGACCTTTTCAATGCGCACTTGCAGCAAATACTCCTGCGGCGTCATCGCAAATTGGCATTTAAACATGCGACAAAAATGGTACTCGCTAAGTTGGGCAAGCTCGGCCAACTCAGACAAGTAAATTTGCCGATGGGAATGGCAATGAATAAACTCTTTGATCGCTTTGGCCACTTTAGGTGCGAGTCCCCCCTTAATTGGCCCCACCGACAAATTAAAGCCTGAGCTTTGCAGCAAAGTCACCAGCACAGTGTCGGTTACCTGTTCCATCATCAGATGGTGATCACTCGTCTGCCAATCGAGCCCGGCAACTTGATGTCGAAACAGCGCCTCTAATCTCGGATTATCGACAAAGGTCAACTCAGGTAAACGCACTTGGCGTGGATCTTTATCAAAGACTCGCACCGCCAATTTTTTAAGATGTTCATCGCTAAAATACAAATGCATAAACTGCTGCGGTTGCCCCAGTTGCCAATGGCTTTGGCAGCCTTGGGGCATAAGACAAAACTTACTGGGCGCGCCATAGTCGGCCTTGATATCGGTTCTGTGGGTTTCGTAGCCGCCATCCAGATACATGCTCAGCGTATGTTGTGCATCGTTTTGGTAATACAGACGCTCGCTCGCATTTTGATAATGAGCCCAAGATAAATCCTCCGTAATCGCTTGTTTACGAATACAGGTTTTGGCGGATTTATCAAAACTGATGTATTTGGGCTCCATGGGTTCCTAGTGATCTCACTGGCTAAGCATTTTGTCTTTCCAAATTATCGCACTTATGGGCGTGGCTCAACGTCCGCTCGCGATTAAAACCGCAATATCGTGTTATGGCCAACAAGATGGTGACATAAGGACGAAAGCCATCGCTGTATAGTTTGCCTCATTAAGCATTTTATGAAGGTGTAGGGGACTCATTATGGCTGCTGTGATGTATTTGCTGATGATTTTTGTGTGGGGTTTTTCGTGGATTGCCATTAAGTGGCAGCACGGTGAGGTGGCGACGGAAGTCTCGATTTTCTATCGGTTTGCGATTGCGAGTCTCTTGATGTTCGCCATTGGCTTTGCCTTTAACAAGCTGCAAGCGGTAAAGCTTAGGCAGCATCCTTGGTTTGCGCTACAAGGCGTATGTCTATTTTGTTTGAACTTTATCGCGTTTTATACCGCAACCCATTATATTGCGAGCGGTTTAACGGCAGTAATTATGGCCACTGCCCCCATTTTTAATGCGATACATGGCCGCATTTTTTACGGTACGCCCACCAGTCGTAATTTTTGGTTAGGCGTCGGTGTCGGTCTGGGGGGCATTAGCTTACTCTTTGGTGCTGACTTGCTCGCGACTCAGTGGTCACAAAATTTAGTGTGGGGCTTATTGTTTTCGCTGCTAGGTACGTGGTTTTTCTCGATTGGTAACATGATCAGTATGCGCAACTCGCGCGATAATGTGTCGCCCTTTACTTCAACAGCGTATGCCATGTGCTATGGCAGTGCGGCGTTACTGCTCATCATCTGGTTTAAAGATTTAAGCTTTAGTTTACCGCTGACAACCAGCTATCTTGGCAGCTTGTTTTACTTAGCCGTTATCGCCTCTGTGATTGGCTTTACCGCTTATTTGATCTTGGTTGAGCGAATTGGCGCTAATGCCGCTGCGTATCTGTTGGTGATAACCCCTGTGGTGGCGTTAAGTGTATCGAGTGTGTTTGAGGATTATCAGTGGACTTGGTATTCAAGCGTGGGACTCTTGCTGGTCGCGCTCGGAAACATGTTAACGCGCCGTCAAAAACCGCTTGTTTGGTTTAAGTCTTCTGCCACGCCAGCGGTGAAAGCTTAACGTCGCAGCTAGCGTCATGAAAGTGCATATGAGACAAGGCTCGATTCGACGATTGTAAGTCAGTCGAGCCAGTACTTATTTGAAATATTGTGCCGGTGTGGTGCCAGTATATTGCTTAAAAAAGCTGATAAAGGCACTGTCGCTGGAAAATTGTAAATTAAAGCCCACCTGCGCCACCGAGATTCCCGTTGCTAATTGTTCTATGGCCGCGAGTAAGCGCCATTGCTGGCGCCAGGCTTGATAAGCCATGCCCGTCTGCGCGCTAAAAATGCGGCTAATTGTGCGTTCACTGGCACCGATTTCTACTGCCATATCCTTAAGATTGGCTGGCGGTTTTTGATCTTGCTGTAGTTGCGCTAGCCAGGTTGTTAAACGTTTATCCTGTGGGAGGGGTAAAGCCAGATTTTCTTCCGTGGCATTGCCCAATTCTTCGCAGAGCAGCAAAAAGGCATTGTATTGAGTGCTTCTTGGTTTGTCCCAAGGCCAAAACGACATAGTGTCGATTAAGGCTTTGAGTAGCGGATTTACATGGAAAATAGTGACTTTATCGGGCAATAAAGTGACGGTTTCTGGTTCAAAGTAGAGTGAGCGATAGGCAACCACATTACGCATGGTGACGCTGTGCTTAACGCCAGCTGGCAACCAAGCCGCACGCGTTGGCGGTAACACCATTTGAGTATCGGCTAGGGTGAATCTCATCACGCCTGTGGGGGCGTACAGCAGTTGCGCCTTCCTGTGGTGATGCATTCCCGAGTCGTGTTCGCCCATATCGGCGGCAATGCCAATAACCAGATTATCCAGCAGATCTGGATTAAATAGTTGTTCGGGTTGAATAAAGGCCATCTTGTCCTATTTTTGATGTTTTTTGTCTAAGTGTTGTTAGTTGTCACATTTGGATTTTATCTATACTGCGCCATCTTTGACAAGTATGGAGTGACATTTCGGTAAACCAACTCATTTGTTGGAGTGCTGAAATGGATTAAAAATCATGAATATAAAACCCCCTTTAGGGCTTGCTGTGCTGCTAATGATGTTTCCGCAAATTATGGAAACCATCTATAGCCCAGCGTTGCCTAATATTGCAGAACACTTTGCAGTGTCGATTGCTGGCGCATCGCAAACCTTATCTGTGTACTTTATTGCCTTTGCTATCGGCGTATTTTGCTGGGGCCGTTTAGCCGACATTATTGGTCGCCGCAAAGCTATGCTCGCGGGATTAGTATGTTATGCCATTGGCTCAACGTTAGCCTTGATGGTGAGCGATTTTAGCCTGTTGTTGCTGGCCCGTGTATTGTCGGCTTTTGGCGCGGCAGTGGGTTCTGTGATTACCCAAACTATGATGCGTGACAGTTATAGTGGTGAAGAATTAGCCAAAGTCTTTTCTGTGATGGGAATGTCACTTGGGATAAGCCCTGTCATCGGATTGCTATTGGGTAGCGTTCTCAGTGCTTATTGGGGATATCAAGGTGTGTTTGCCACACTCATGGTCTCTGCAATTGTGCTGCTGTTTTTGTCGGTAAAAACCTTACCCGAAACGAAACCCGTACATACCCAGAAAATCGCGATAGGCGAGTTAGCGATTAAGATGCTTACCGACAGCGAGATTATTAAGAGCAGCTTGTTGGTGGCGGCGTTTAACCTAATGTGGTTTAGCTACTTTTCACTGGCGCCATTTATGTTTGAGGCGCAAGGCTTATCGACACTCGCGTTTGGTACTAGTGGCTTACTGTTAGGCTTTGGTGCTTTCCTTGGTAGTTATGTTAATAAAATAATGCTGGGTCGAGGCCACACCAGCGCACAACTCGTTCGCTTAGCCAGTGCTATTGCACTTGTCGGTGGGCTGGGTATTTGGCTGATCCAATCGACCTTTATAGGGCTGGATAATGTTTACTTTTTAGCCCCTATGCTATTGATTGTGATGGCTTACGGTATCGTAATTCCGAACATACTCAGCTCGGCTCTGGCAAACTACCGCACCTATGCGGGCTCTGCTGGCGCACTCTTCGGACTATTTTATTATATTCTGTTGGGGCTAGGTTTAGGCGGCGCGGGAATCATCCACCATTTAGGTATTGTGATTACGTTAAGTGCACTGCTTTGCGTTGGCTTAGGTTTACTTTTAGGCTTAGCCAATAAAGCAAAAAACGCTTAAAACGCAAATGAAAAAGCCAAGATAGTAAGTACCTTGGCTTTTTTTATGTAATTTCTACATTTTGTGTAGACGTGAAAGCTAGGCTTTAGATGCGAGTTCCTGCTGTTTTGCTGTCTCTTGGGCTGCAGTTGAAATCAATCGAGGCATGGCAGGAAGTAAAGTTAACTTCATCATTGAGTAGATCACAGTCTATTCATAAGCCGAGTGTAATGAAGGGTGACGGTTACGCATCTATTCTTCCGCTAAATCCCATCATCTCAAAGTTTCTATTGAATATTGTTACTACTGATCAGTACGAAAAATGAGCATCTGAACAAAGGGAATCAATGTCTTTTCAAACAAACACTTTCCATTAGTGTTTTCTTAAGTAATTGTCATTCCATCATTTTAGATGTACTCAAAGTCACTTTCTGATTTTACGATATGCGATTGTAGCGTTTTTATATCGACGACAGCCTAAGTGAGTTCTTGTCCTCACAAATCATATGTGGTTCTATCACACTAAATGTTATCTCTATGTTATTCGTTGTATGGGGAGATACGGATGCGTCGACTTTTTTCAGAAGATAGTGAAGTCTTATTATTCAAAAGTTTAAATTATATACCTATCCCAGTTCTATTATCTGAGGCCTTGGACGTTGAAGGACGTCGCCCTAGCACTCATAGGGTGCATAGATTTATGAATCATGCATTTATTGAGCAATTGGGCTATACCATGTCGGACATCCCCGATATTGAATCTTGGTTTCATACTGTTTACCCCGACCCAATCCTTCGAGACAAAGCGATGCTCGAGTGGGATAGTGCTGTATATGAAAGTGAAAAACAGGGACTGAGCACCGCAGGTTTTCAAACTTACCTTCGCTGTGGCAATGGTGAATATCGTTGGTTTTTAATCACAGCTCAAATTACCACAGAAAATCAATCAAACTTAAACATAGTCACTATGAGAGATGTCCATCAGTTGCAGTTACTGATTGAGGATAACAAGCGACAGTCTAATACCGATTTACTGACGGGACTTGCCAATCGTCGTCAAGTGGAACTGCACCTCGCTTTAGCCATAGAACACAGTGCCGATGCACAAGGTTCACTCTGTTTAGTGATGTGTGATATCGATTTTTTTAAGAGTATCAATGATAACTTTGGTCATTTGTGTGGTGATGATGTGCTTAAATTAGTAGCGGATCAGCTTAAGCGCTATGCTCCCTCAGCTTCCTGTGTCGCACGTTGGGGAGGGGAAGAGTTTCTGATCATGCTGGAAAACACTGAACTTGAAGTCGCTATAGAGCTTGCCGAGAAGCTGCGTTGTGATATTGAATCCACGGATTACCAATCCTATGGCCAGCATTTGCATTTGACCATGAGTTTTGGGTGTGTCGGGCATCAAGTTGCTGAAAGCTTGCATAGTCTATTATTTCGGGTTGATAGCGTTTTATATAAAGCTAAAAATGATGGCCGTAACCGTGTTGTTTTTGATTGAATTCTGAATAAATTCAAACGTTAAATTATATTTTATCTATCATCTTTTAGCCCCAATTAGGTTTGGGATGTGATGACTGATCTTTGTCTGGAATTTGAGCGGAGAAGGTTAATGACAGCACGCAATACCAGTGAGGTAATTCTCTTTAAAAGCTTAGATTTCATTCCTATTCCAATCCTGCTTTCAGAATCACGCATGAATGAGATGTCTGGCCGTATACAGCGGATCCATCGTTTTGTTAATCATGCCTTTATCGAACAGATTGGTTACACATTAGTCGATATTCCCGATATGGATGCCTGGTTTAATACTGTGTATCCAGATCCTTTAGTGCGCCAAGCTATGGTTGAAGGATGGGCAAAAATTGTTGAAAACAGTATCAATGCAGGAATCGATACGGCTGAAATGCAGGCTCGCATTCTTTGTCGTAACGGTGAGTACCGTTGGTTTTTGATCACGGCACAAATTACCACGGAGAATCAATCGGACTTGAATATAGTAACGATGAGAGATATCCATGATTTACAATTGCTTATTGATGAAAATCAAACTTTGTCTAATACCGATGTGTTAACTGGACTCGCTAATCGCCGTAAAGCGGAAGCAGTGTTGGAGAATGCCTTAAGTACCGCAAATGGCTCTGACCTTTGCTTATTAATGTGCGATGTCGATTATTTCAAAGCCATTAATGACACGTTTGGTCATTTATGTGGGGATGATATCTTAGTACAAGTCGCAAGGTTACTTGAAGGGCTACAGCAATCCGCTGCTTGTATTACACGTTGGGGAGGTGAAGAATTCTTGATTGTTTTACAAGGTTACTCCTTAGATGAAACATATCAAATTGCAGAGCAATTACGTTTAGATTTAGCGTCGACGGATTTTTTATATCAAGATAAACAACTGAATTTGACTATGAGTTTTGGCTGTATCCGTGTTCAAGATAATGAGAGTCTGCGCAGCGCACTTTTCCGGGTAGACAGTGCGTTGTATAGCGCTAAATCCGCTGGCCGAAATTGTGTTGTGATTGGATAGATAAATTCCCAATATCCTATGTAGGGCAAGGAAACTTGATTAAGACGCCAATAAAAAAGCCAAGACACTGAGTGTCTTGGCTTTTTGTTCTGTGATCTTCTGCAGTTATTATTAGCGCTAGGCTTTAGGTGCGAGTTCCTGCTGCTTTGCGGCCGCCTCTTGTGCCGCTAACTCTTGTGCTTTAATCGCCGCTTCGAGCTTAGCTTCAACATAACCAGGAGAGTGCGTTGTGGCCGAGATTAATCGATACATGGCGGGGATCACCAGTAAGGTCACAAAGGTAGCAAACGCCATTCCGAAGAACACTACAGTACCTACAGCGATACGGCTTTCTGAGCCCGCGCCCGTTGAGAAAATTAACGGTACAGCACCCACTAAGGTGGTGAAGGCTGTCATTAGGATTGGCCGTAAACGACGGGATGACGCATCGATAATGGCTTTATCGAGTTCAAAGCCGCGGTCGCGCAATTGGTTGGCAAATTCCACGATGAGGATACCGTTTTTAGTCACCATACCAATTAACATGATCATGCCTATCTGGCTGTAGATGTTGATCCCTTGGCTCGTGATCAGTAGTCCTAAGAAACCACCGAATACACCCATAGGCACAGTAAACATCACCACTAACGGGTTGATAAAGCTCTCAAACTGTGCGGCTAATACTAAGTAGGCAACCAGTAAAGCTAAACCAAATACGATAAAGATACTGCTTTGGTTTTCTTTAAAATCTTTGGATTCGCCCGTGTAACCAATCGAAATATCCTTAGGTAATAATTCAATGGCTTTAGCGTCAAGGAACTTTAAGCCTTCACCTAAGGTGTAACCTTCACTGACGTTAGCCTTGAGGGTGATCGATTTTTGTTTATTGGTGTGGCTTAATCTTTGTGCAGAGGCAATTTCTTCTATATGAGTGACAGTATCGAGAGTGACTAATTCGCCCTTAGCTGACCGCATGTAGATTTGGCTCAGGTCACCGACATTATTGAAACTGTTTTCATCACCGCGTAAATACACATCGTATTCTTCGCCTCGATCAACAAAGGTCGTTTCGGTACGGCCACCCAGCATGACTTCTAAGGTTTCCGATACTTGGTCGACACTGATCCCCAGTTCTGCGGCGCGCTCTTTATCGACAGTAACAATGAGTTCTGGCGTTGTTTCTGCGTAGTCTAAGTCAGCCCCTTCCATCATAGGGCTAGCGTTAGCCTCTTCTTTCAATATCTGCGCCCACTTAAACAGTTCGGCATAGTCCGAACCACCAAATACAAATTGCACGGGTTCGCTCGATTGCCCTCTAAAGCCTGGCATCATAGGGCGAACCATTACATCTGGAATATCCTTTAAGGCATTGCTAATAATTCCAAGGGCTTGTTGCGCAGTCACATCGCGGTGTTCCCAATCTTCTAGCTGCATGATGACAAAGCCAGTTTGATCGCCAGCACGGCCACCAAAGGCGGGAGCTTGTACGCTGAAGGATCGCAGCACACCTTTACCTAGCAAGGGCATGAGTCTGTCTTCGACTATGTCCATGTTGGCTGTCATACGGTTATAACTGGTGCCTTCGGCGCCTTTAATAAAGGCGAACAACACGCCGCGGTCTTCCTGCGGCGCAAGCTGTGACGGTACTTGTTGCATTAACCAAGCGCTGCCGCCGATACAAGCGAGTATGACTAGCGGTGCGAGTAGACGAAATTTAATCGCTCGTGTCACGGCGACACGATAAACGCTTTCCATGCGAGCAAAGCCGCTGTCGACCCAACGATTAAAGTGATTCGGTTTGACGTTGGCTTTGAGTAATTTACTGCTCAGTACAGGCGTAAGTGTGAGTGCCACTAAGGAGGAGAACAGCACTGACACCGCCAGCATCACGGAGAACTCGGTAAATAGTAGCCCGACCATGCCCTCCATAAAGGAAATAGGGAGGAATACCATCACCAGTACCGCCGTAGTGGCGATAACGGCAAAGCCCACTTCTCGAGTACCTTTATAGGCGGCGAGTAAGGGCTCTTCACCTTTTTCGATATGGTGGAAAATGTTCTCGACCACCACAATCGCATCATCCACCACTAGACCGATGGATAGGATTAATGCCATCAATGTCAGTAGATTAATCGAATAACCTAGCATGTTGGCGGCGATAAATGCCGAGATCAAAGATACTGGAACAGTCACCGCTGGGATTAACGTTGCTCGTGCTTGTCCAATGAAGATATACAGCACGAGTACGACCAAGGCGCCCGTGACATAAAGGGTGCTATACACTTCGTTAATCGAGCGGTCGATAAATACGGTCGAGTCGAAGTCGACCACTAGGCTAGTGCCTTCGGGCAGGAAGTCTTGTACGCGATCAACTTCTTTATGTACTTCTTTGGCAACGAGCAGAGGGTTGGCATCGGACTGGGCAATAATGCCTAAACTGATGTTAACTATGCCGTCGCTTTTGAAGGTCGAGTTTTCGTTTTGTGCTCCAACAGCCACATCGGCGACATCTTTTAAGTAGATAGCCGTGCCATCGCTGGCGGTACGCACCACAAGATAGTCGAAATCCTTCGGCGTGTAGTACAAGCGTTTGGTACGCACCGACATCACAGTGGTGTCGTTGCGCACTTGGCCGCCGGGCGTTTCTATATTCTCTTTACGCAGGGCGTTGATAATATCCGTTGCGGTAACATTACGCCCTGCCATTTGTTCGGGTCTTAGCTTGACGTACATGACCTTATACAAGCCGCCGGAAATGCTGATAGAACTCACGCCGCTGATTAAGCTGAATTTGTCCTCGAGTACTCGCTGGGCGTAGTCCGTTAATTGAGTGCGGTCCATCACACTCGAGCTTAAATTCACATAGACAGAGGGTTCGCCGGAGCCGTTGTCTTTTGAGACGACGGGGTCTTTTGCATCTTCTGGGAGTCTGCGTTGGGCGCGGGCCACAGCATCACGCACATCGCTGACCCCTTCGGTTAAGTTCCAACCGAGGAGGAATTTAACTGTGATACGCGAGCTACCGTTACGTGTGGTCGAGGTGATTTCGTCAATACCACTGATCCCTGTTAGCTCATCTTCTAAAGTCTTAGTGATCTGGCTTTCCATAATCGCCGCCGATGCACCCGAGTAACTGGTGCTGATGGTGACCACAGGGCTTTCGACGTCGGGCATTTCCCGTATCGACAGTTTAGTGAACGACACTATGCCAAATACACACAGCAGTAAGCTTAAAACGATGGCAACGACAGGGCGTTTAACCGAAACATCGGATAACCACATTATTTCGTCTCCGTTGCTTTAGGACCTGAAAGCTCTGTCGCACGGGCTGAGGCTTTACCATCGAGCGTGACTTCATTGATTTGCAGGCCATCGCGCATATTGACTAAGCCCTGTACCACGACTTTGTCACCTATGTTTAAACCGCTTTCGATTAAGACTTGGTTATCGATACGTGCCCCTAGTGTCACTTCTGTGCGGTGGGCAATGTGGTCGGCGCTAACTACGTATACGTAACGTTTAGTTCCTGAATACTCAAGAGCTTGTACTGGCACCATAGGTGCTGAAATCGCTGGGAAGGTGATGGTTGACGACATCATCATGCCCGGTTTCAAGCGTTTCTTCGGATTATCGAATAGCACCCGTACTTTGAGGTTTAAGGTTTCCTCATTGACGCGGGGATCGATAGCCACCATTTTGCCAGTAAAGATTTCATTCGGCCAAGCGCGACTGGTGGCTGACACTTGCATGCCAATACTCAGTTGCGATAGGAAATGCTCAGGCACTTGTAAGTCGAGGCGCATGCTGGACAAATCATCTAGCGACATCAACTCAGTGCCCATGCTGACCATCTTGCCTTCGCTGAAATTAATCAGGCCAGTATTACCCGCAAACGGCGCTATCAGCGAGTGGTAATGTAAATCTGCTTGGGCGGAGGATAAGCGTGCTTGGGCGATATCAACACTGGCTTTTTGTGCGTCAATCTCGGTTTGGGTAATGGCGTTACGGCTGATCAGTTTTTCAAACTCTTTGAGTTTACGTTTTTCATCATTGAGGAAAGCATTGGCCTCGGCGACGGCGGCTTGGGCTTTCATATCATCGAGTTCGATCAGTAACTGGCCTTTTTTTACCGCTTGGTTTGAGGTCACTGCGACTTGTTTAATCTTACCTGTGACTTGCGGTGCAATGATCACTGCACGTTCAGCCGCGAGTTTGCCGATAAGAGAGATAGATTGCGCTAATGGATATTCAATCACTTCACCCGTGACCACAGGAACGGTACGCATAAGATGTGGTGCGTTCTCGGGTTTAGCCGCTTGAAGGACATCACTAAAACTCACCGCTGTGGCGATAATCGCAAGCAGGGCAATGGCAATAATGGTTTTTTTCATTGTAATTATTATCTCGCGCAAAGGCAGTTTAAAAAGGTAATCGCTCTAATGGCGCTATTCTAGTGAATAACGTACGCCAGTTGGGTAAAAGTTTGTAAAGGTAAGCGAACGAAAATGAAAGAAATTGTGTTTTTTGAGCATTGAGCACAATTCAACGAGAGTTTTGCTGTTTTTTTGTGCTGTTATTGCTTTTTAAAAGCTGGACGGATTTTAGGGATGGACTTCAGTTCGCGTTTTTTCAATCGGCGCTTGAGTCGTTTCAACCTGAGGATATTGGCTTAAAATTGCCGCTAATCGTCCATCGCGGCGCATACTCTCTAAACCTTGATTAAAATCCGTCACTAACTGCGGATGATCCGCTACAGCCAAAGAGATCCCTAAATGAAATACCTCAGTCGCTATGGGTGGGCCGACTTGCTCAAAGGCACCCTCATATTCACTTGGTCCTTTTTTAATTAAATACCTCGCTAAGTTATGGCCAATCAAGACTAAGTCAATACGCTTTAAAAACAGCTTTTTGAGATTCATCTCATCCGAATTTCCTTCCTCTGTGGTGAGCCCCGCGGCGAAGATTTCTGGTGGATTAGCGTAACCGCGACCTATACCGATAGTGAAAGGTTTAAGATCTGAAAGTTGACTGAAACTCAGCGGTGAATCTTTACGTTTGTAAAACACAATTTGTACGGGTTGGATAGGCGCAGAATATTGGGCCCATTGCTCGCGCTCTTTACGATACCAGAGCCCAATGATGCCATCAGCTTGGCCTGTTTTAACGAGTAAAGCCGCGCGGGCGAAGGGATAAAACTTGAGGCTGGCAGTGTAACCTTTGCGTTTAAAAGCTTCTTTGACGACTTGCGCAACGCCGCCCTGTTCAGGTAAAGCATCGGCATAAAAAGGAGGATAGTTAGTGGCGACTAATTGGAGTTCCCTGCCCGCAAATGCAGGGGGATAGAAGCTGAATAGAAACAAGCAAAAGCTAGATAATGTGAGTAATTTCTTCCCCATTTCTACTCCAGCACTTAGGTGAGTCGCACTTGGCTTGAGTATAGTCAGAGTTAATTAGAACAGGCGAACTTATGGATATTAAGATGGGTGAATGTTGAGAGCCATACGATTGAGTGTTATGCCGATTTAGATCCATGGCGGGCGCCCGTTTTACCCTTGCTTATTCATGCCTTATTGCCCCAGCGCATTCGTGGATTAAGGCGCTAGCTCATGCACGTATTGGGGCAAAAGATATTAGTGAGGCAGGTTATAGCGAAACCTGCTCACCCTGATACAAACCTCGGCGGAGTTTGCCGGCGTCGATAAGTAACAGCTCACCGGATTTACCATTCTTAATACTGCTATCTATCGCAATGATTTTATTATGATAAAGCCCAAGTACTTGTTCCTGCGATGTGTGCCCTACGACGATATGATCGACCTTGAAATAGCTCAGTATGCTATCGATATCCGACTCTTTCAGTTCATCTTTAAAGTAGCCACGATACCAAGTTGGACCATTGGTAAAAAACAAAAAGTTGAGTAAATCGTCTTGCTTCAAATCGGCTTTTTTATCATCTAAATGCTGACGAAATAATTGGTTAGCATCGCTGATATGTAATTTACGCTCGACCCATTCAGGGCTGATGCCGCCGTGCATAAACAAGATATTATTGATTTTGACTAAGGTATGTTTGCTGCGAAGCCATTGGCCGATTTCGGTGTCTTTGTTGTAGAGCGCATCGTAGCTGCGTTTGAGTAAATCGGCCGCGACTTGGTAGCGTTCGTTGACGTAGCGTAAGTCGCCGCGAAACACCATTTGCTCGTGATTGCCCATGAGTAGATGTAAGCGTCCGCCCGCAGCTTGGGCTTCTTGGTCTAAGGAATATAAAAACCACAATACTTCATTGACTTGATGACCACGGTCAAACATGTCGCCCGTCATCACCATATGGCCGTCACCAAAGGCCCAGTGGTTATCTTTGTTGATAATCTGATGGGCTTTTAGCAAGTTAATCATTACATCAAACTGGCCGTGTACATCGCTAAGGGCGACAATTTTTCTGACCTGGGTGAAGGTATCTGGCTCAACCGTGACAGCTTGTGTATGAAGGTGCGGTTGGGGTAATTCACCGCAATTGGTAGGGCGAGTTAACTGCGCCTTCGCAATCCTTGTTTGTTTTAGCTCGCTTTGGCAAATCCAATAGGCAGTGTCCTTTTGAGTGTCATCTAAAAACACATAAGGGCCATCGGTGACGCTGTTTTCTTGAATTTTTAGCTCTAGCTCGGCTTCACTTGCATTGGCCGCTAATGAGGTCAACGCCAGTGAGGTAAAGGGGAGTGCGGTGACAAGCCATAACAGGGGCGTGAATTTTCTCTGTTGCTTGAGTATCCATTGGCTGGCTCGGCTAAGTCGCGTCATAGATAGCGTGATTGGGTGAGCCCCGACTGGCATCGAATTGATTCGCATTAGACCGCATCCTTGTTCTTGTTTTAGTTATTCATTCTGTCATTTTAGACACTTGAGTTGATGAGTCTTCGAATGTGTAACTTTACGAAGTTAATCTCAAGTGTTCAATTTTAAACGCTTAATCTTAAGTACTTAATGTCAAGTGCTCAACATATTGAAAACACTAAATCATACGGATAAGGCTTAGGGTCGACAAGTCACGAGGCGGGCTAAATTAAACTTGCCCACCTCACTATTCAGTTATTTCATGTCTCAATATCATGACTTCAGTTACATGATATTGACCGTTACATGGCATTGACGACGGTATGACTATCGACAAACTGCTCAAAACTGACGATTTTGCCGCTGTGTATCTTCCATAAGTGGGCGACTCTGGCGCTAAAATGCTTGCCCGTTTTGACATAGGTTCCTGAATAAGTGCCGAAGGCAAAAACCTTATCGCCTTGGGCAACATAGTCTTCGATATCGACGCGATAGTTATCCCATTCTTTTTCGAGGCGGGCGAACACCTTGGTGGCTATCGCGCTAAAGCCTACGTAAGTGCCCGCATAGGGAAAACCTACCGCCTCTGTCCAGCGTGCGTCATTTGCCAGTGCATGCTCAAGATTTTTGGCATTTTCGGCAGAGCTGTGTCCCTCGTAAGTACTTTTGACAAGTGCAAGATTCGCATCAGTTTGCCTTGCTGTTTCGATAAGATTTAACTGAGCAGGCTCACTCACTAAAGAGCTTGTTGGAACACCATTAAGCGTTGGCATGATTACGACTCAAACTGTGTTTCAAGATGGCTTAACCACTGGGCGGGTTGGCCGTAGAAGCGGTTGATATTAATGGCGGTGATGTTGCCGTTATTATCCTCTATAGCCATCGAAGGGAAACCTTGGGCACCTATCAGATTCAGTAATGCTCTGGATTCAACAATATGCTCATATAGCTTGTCTTCACCTTGGGCATAATGCTGCGCAAAGCTCATAGGGTCGAGCCCAAGTTCAGCGGCTAAGCTTGCGAGATTACCTTCATCACTGGCGCTGTGACCATCACGGTAATGGGCCAGTTGTACTGAGTGTAGATAGGCCAAACTGTCGCCACCCATAGCATCGACTGCGAGCATGGCTTTAATAGGAGGCGCCGAGTCGAGTACGATTGTGGTATCGCGCAGCAGACCATCAAAATAGTTTTCCCCAAAAGGTTGTCCGGTTAGCTCGGCAATACGCAGATCGTGGGGCATAACATAGTCGCGCCAGTTAGCATCGATTTGTTTACGTCTTGGGCCTGTGAGCATACCGCCGCCGTGGAGCTTAATGGTAAAGCCTGCTTTTGCGGCGGCATCGAGTAAAGGCGCTGCGGCATAACACCAACCACATAAAGGGTCGATAATGGCGTGCAGAGTGCGCTCTTTGGCCGTTGCTGTGCTGCTGGTTGTGCTAGTTGGATGAGCTGTTGGCTGAGTCATAGTGTTAAACCTTTTGGCTTAAGTTCGTCGCGACATTAGCGACTTAAGCCCTTTGAGAACATCGATTAAAATAGTTAGGTTGGTACCGTTATTTAGCTAAAAAATGGCACGCAATCGCTCACGTGCCTGTCTTTAACTATTTGCACTTAAATGCTTGTATCTAATCGCCTAGATAGGTATGACTAGGCTTACATAGGCCAGGTCATTTCGCCCATGTAAACTTTGGCGCTGATCTCAAGCCCTGCATCGGCTGGCATTTGTGGGTATAGCGCCAGCATCTTTTGGATTAATTCGGCTGAATCTTTCGAGGCTTTTGCCGCGATTTCAAAGGCTTTTACATATTTACGGGTAAAACAGATGGCGTGGGTATTAAATCGCGCTTTGCCTAAATAGTGCCCTGGGATCACTGTGGTTGGCAGCAGTTTTTCCATTGCATCTAAATGGGTTAACCATTCCTGACGCTCAGAGGCAGTTTGAGTGTCAGCCATCCAAACATGCGTGTTATCAAATACTTCCACGCCACCTGTTATAGTTTTTGCCGATGGCACCCACAGGAAAGTGTGTTTAGGGTGTTTATCATTAAAACCTTTGATAATCACTTGCTCACCGTCGATAGTAAAAGTGTCACTGTGAATCGCCTTAGGTAACACTAATTCGCTTGGCGCATTATCTTTTAAAATCGGCCCCCAGTAGGCGAGTTTGCCTTCCATTGAGGCTTTAATAGCATCGACAGTGGTTTGAGTCGCGACGATTTGTGCATCGGGGAAATTCTTTTTAATCACGGCTAAGCCGAAATAGAAATCAGGATCGCTATGGCTGATATACACCTGAGTCAGCTTTTTACCGCTGGCCTTAATGGTGTCGACCAATTTTTGGGCATCGTTATTTTGAAATTGTGCATCGACTAGCATCATTTCGTGTTCGCCGCTGATAAAGCTCGATGACACGGCAAAGATGCTGTTTTCGCCCGGATTAAAATGGCTCACTTGCAATGGCGCAGCATTGACCGCGCTAAGCCCTGCCAGCAACAAGGTGGCGGCTAGGCTGATTTTAGACGAGGCCTTCAATGTGGCGTTAACTGTGTTACGTATTGCATAGGTTGATGTGTTCATTTGGGGCTCACTTATAGTCACAGGGTGAAAGAGTAAAAGGTTCGATTTAGCATTCATTGATTTGCAGCTGCTGCAAAAGTGAGTTAAGTATAGGTTGCAAAAATCAATAGATAAATGCGAGTATCTGCCCATGTTTGTTGCATTAATCGGACGAATAGCTGCGTGTACTATTGCATTCTTAATTACTAGTTACTTAGTTATGTGGGTACGCGAGTGAACCTTCGAGTGATTTGAAAGTGAGTGATTAAACGTTATTGATTTAACGCGAGTGGAGATAAATCATGGATAGACTCGAAGCGGCTAAAGTGTTTGTCACTATTGTCGAGCGCGGCAGCATGATCAGCGCCGCCAATGCCTTAGATATGTCGCGTTCTATGGTGACCCGTTACTTGAGCGAAATGGAAGAATGGTCTGGTGCTAGGTTATTGCATCGCTCGACGCGTAGCCTCAGCTTAACGCCAGCGGGTGAGCAAGTGCTGGACTATTGTCATCGGCTGCTCGAACTGGCTAACGAAGTGCCTGCGGTAAGCCATGCCGCTGTGGCGATTCCGCGGGGATTACTACGTATTAGTTGCTCCCAGTTTTTGGCGCATCAGATTTTAGCGCCCGTGGTGCGCCAATACTTAGCCAGTTATCCGCAGGCGAGTGTGAATTTCCACGTGAGCAGCCAAACCGTCGATTTAGTCGCCGAGCGGATTGATCTGGCTATTCGCATCACCAATGAACTCGATCCCAATCTTATTGCTAGGCGCTTAGGGGAGTGTGAGTCTGTGGTGTGCGCCGCACCGAGTTATCTTGCCGCGCGCGCCGCCGTGCTGCATCCCGAGGATTTAACTCAGCACAACTGCTTAACCTATTCCTATTTTGGCGATGTGATGTGGCGCTTTTATAAAACCGATGTAGGTGCAAAACAGGCTCAAGCGCTGAACTCCGATCCTACGTTAAACCAAGGCCAGGCGTTTAATGTGCCTGTGAATGGGAATTTTAGCGCCAATGATTCCATGGTGGTGCTCAATGCCACGCTGGCGGGTGAGGGAATTGCTATGCAGCCTGTTTGGGCGGCGAAACCCTATTTAGACTCGGGTCAGCTAGTGCCTTTATTAACTGAGTTTAAACCTCAGTCCCTCGGTGTGTATGGCGTGTATCAATCCCGCAAACACATGCAGCCTGCACTCAGGGTGATGATGGACATGCTGGTGGCCTACTTTGCCAGCTTGAATTGAAATAGTTTCAGTTTGAAATAGCACCTTTGAAATAGCGCCAAAGTCTACGGCACTCATAGCGTAACTGGATGCCATAAAAAAGGAGCTTAACCCTTTCGAGCTAAACTCCTCAGATTTACACTTGTCTAGATTCTAGATTCTAGATTCTAGATTCTAGATTCTAGATTCTAGATTCTAGATTCTAGATTTACTTTATCATGCGCTTGTATTTCAAGCGGTGTGGCTCAACCACATCGGCGCCATAGGTGTTTTTCAACCATGCCGAGTATTCTGTGTAGTTACCTTCGTAGAAGTTCACTTGTCCTTCGTCGCGATAATCCAGAATGTGGGTCGCGATACGGTCGAGGAACCAACGGTCATGCGAAATAACCATAGCGCAACCAGGGAACTCCAGAATCGCTTCTTCCAGTGCGCGCAGGGTTTCAACGTCTAAGTCGTTGGTGGGTTCGTCGAGTAATAAGACGTTACCACCCGCTTGCAGCAGTTTGGCTAAATGCACTCGGTTACGTTCACCACCCGACAGAGTGCCGATAACTTTTTGCTGATCGCCACCACGGAAGTTGAAGCGGCCTACATAGGCGCGGCTCGGAATTTCCATGTTGTTGATACGCATGATGTCTTGACCACCGGAAATTTCTTCCCAAATGGTGTTCTTATCATTCATCGAATCGCGGAACTGCTCAACCGAGGCCAGTTGCACAGTATCACCCAGCTCAATGCTGCCGCTGTCTGGCTTTTCTGCGCCGGATAACATGCGGAACAGGGTCGATTTACCCGCGCCGTTGGCACCGATAATGCCGACGATCGCGCCCTTAGGCACAGAGAACGACAGGTTGTCGATCAAAACGCGGTCACCGTAAGATTTGGTCAGGTTATTCACTTCAATAACCTTGTCACCTAAACGAGGTCCGGGCGGAATAAACAGCTCGTTGGTTTCGTTACGTTTTTGGTAATCGTTAGTGTTCAGTTCTTCAAAGCGTGCCATACGGGCCTTGCCTTTAGACTGGCGGCCTTTCGCGCCTTGACGTACCCATTCCAATTCCTTGGCAATGGTCTTTTGGCGAGCGCTTTCGGTAGCCGATTCTTGCTTCAGACGGGCATCTTTCTGCTCAAGCCATGAAGAATAGTTACCTTCCCACGGAATACCTTCACCGCGGTCGAGTTCTAAAATCCAGCCAGCGGCATTGTCGAGGAAGTACCTGTCATGGGTAATCGCGACCACAGTACCAGCATATTCCTGCAGGAAGTGCTCAAGCCAAGCCACAGATTCAGCATCCAAGTGGTTGGTGGGTTCGTCCAGGAGCAGCATTTCTGGCTTTTCAAGCAGCAAACGACAAATCGCTACGCGGCGACGTTCACCACCGGATAACACTTCGATTTTTTCATCCCAATCTGGCAGACGCAGTGCGTTGGCGGCGCGCTCAAGGACGTACTCTAAGTTATGGGCATCTTGGGCTTGAATAATGGCTTCGAGTTCGCCTTGCTCTTTTGCAAGGGCGTCGAAATCGGCATCCGGCTCGGCGTAGGCTGCGTAAACGGCATCGAGGCGAGTCAGGGCATTTTTTGCCTCTGCTACCGCTTCTTCAATCGCTTCACGCACGGTTTGATTCGGATCGAGTTTAGGTTCCTGCGGCAGGTAACCGATTTTCAATCCCGGCATTGGGCGCGCTTCACCTTCAATTTCGGTGTCAATACCCGCCATAATGCGCAGTAGTGTCGACTTACCTGAACCGTTGAGGCCGAGTACGCCAATTTTGGCGCCGGGGAAAAAGCTTAAAGAAATATCTTTAAGGATCTGCTTCTTAGGCGGAACAATTTTACCCACCCGCAGCATGCTGTAAACAAACTGAGCCATTTTTCTCTATCTTAAGTGACTAATGATGCGGCTAATTCTACTCGATTGCGCGCCGAACTCAACTCGACAATGAGCCAAGTTCAAGCACTCTCTGCAGGAATTTCATGTTTCAAATACTGGGATTGTGACCGCGTTCCGAGTAGAATACCGCGCAACCCTACCTATAAGAATTGGCAGCTGGAGTAAGCAATGCTGAAAAAAGATATGAATATCGCAGATTATGATCCGGAACTGTTTAAGGCAATTCAGAATGAAACTCTGCGTCAAGAAGAGCATATTGAGCTGATTGCTTCTGAAAACTACACCAGTCCACGCGTGATGGAAGCGCAAGGTTCACAGTTAACCAATAAGTACGCTGAAGGCTATCCAGGCAAGCGTTACTATGGTGGTTGTGAGTATGTGGACGTAGTTGAAACCTTAGCGATTGAACGTGCGAAAGAACTGTTTGGCGCAACTTACGCTAACGTACAACCTCATTCAGGTTCACAGGCAAACAGCGCAGTTTACATGGCATTGTTAAAACCTGGCGATACCGTACTGGGCATGAACTTAGCTCATGGTGGTCACTTGACCCACGGTTCACCGGTTAACTTCTCTGGCAAACTGTACAACATCATTCCTTACGGTATCGACGAGTCTGGCAAAATTGACTACGACGAGATGGAACGTATTGCCTTAGAACACAAGCCTAAGATGATGATCGGCGGTTTTTCTGCCTATTCAGGTATCGTTGACTGGGCAAAAATGCGTGAAATCGCAGACAAAATCGGTGCTTATTTATTTGTCGATATGGCACACGTTGCCGGTCTTATTGCTGCGGGCGTTTATCCAAACCCAGTACCACACGCACACGTTGTGACATCTACGACTCACAAAACCTTAGCGGGTCCTCGTGGTGGCGTGATCCTATCTGCTGCTGATGATGAAGACTTGTACAAAAAGTTGAACTCTGCGGTATTCCCTGGCGGTCAAGGTGGCCCATTGATGCACGTTATCGCAGGTAAAGCGGTGGCGTTCAAAGAAGCCCTAGAGCCAGAATTTAAAGTTTACCAACAGCAAGTGGTTAACAACGCTAAAGCTATGGTTGAAGTGTTCCTTGAGCGCGGTTACAAAATCGTCTCTGGCGGAACCAGCAACCACTTAATGCTAGTTGACCTGATTGGTCGTGACTTAACGGGTAAAGAAGCCGATGCCGCCTTAGGTAGCGCTAACATTACCGTGAACAAAAACTCAGTGCCAAATGATCCACGTTCACCCTTTGTGACCTCAGGTGTGCGTATCGGTACGCCGGCGATTACGCGCCGCGGCTTTAAAGAAGCGGAATCGAAAGAGCTGACTGGCTGGATTTGTGACATCCTTGATGATGCAAGCAATCCTGCTGTGATTGAGCGTGTTAAAGGCCAAGTATTGGCACTTTGCGCACGTTTCCCTGTTTACGGCTAATCTGTAAATAGTCTCCTTTTTGTGGTGCTGAGCCTAACAAGCATCAGGTGGTTAACCTCAGCCCATAAATAGGATAAAATCCCATGGCCGCATCTCGCGGCCATTTTTATTGGTAAAATCTTAGGCTTAAATTCATAGCGTTTGGCCGAGATTTAACAGGTAAAGCCATTAACGCTTTACCACCATTCACTGGCAGGAGGCTCAATGCATTGTCCATTTTGTAGCGCGACAGATACTAAAGTCATCGATTCCCGATTAGTGGCAGAAGGCCACCAAGTGCGCCGTCGCCGAGAATGCACCGAATGCCATGAAAGATTTACCACCTTCGAAGGCGCCGAATTAGTCATGCCTAGGGTGATTAAGCGCGATGGTTCACGCCAACCCTTCGATGAAGAAAAACTCCAAGGTGGCATGTTGCGCGCCGTTGAAAAACGCCCCGTGTCTATGGATGAAATCGAGCAAGCGCTGAGCAAAATCAAGTCTACTCTGCGCGCCACTGGCGAGCGGGAAGTGCCGTCAGAAATGGTCGGTAACTTAATGATGGAGCAATTGATGAGCCTAGATAAAGTCGCCTACATTCGTTTCGCTTCCGTGTACCGTGCCTTTGAAGACGTGTCTGAATTTGGTGAAGCCATCGCCAAGCTGCAAAAGTAGTCATTGAGTTTTGTCGCCGATAAGGCAGACGTTTACGAGCGATTGGCGTGAAAGCACAAATTTAAAAGACAGGTTTGTAAGACTGGTGAAAGCCGGAACCTTTAACAACAGGGTTGAATATGAGCTTGAACATAAGTTGGTCCGTACTCGATACCCAAATGATGAGCCGCGCAATTCAATTGGCGCGCAAAGGATTTTACACCACGAGGCCCAATCCCAGTGTGGGCTGCGTTATCGTTAAAGATAACCAAATCATTGGTGAAGGTTATCATCAAAAAGCGGGTGAGCCCCACGCCGAAGTGCATGCGCTACGTATGGCTGGCGAACGCGCCCGCGGCGCAACGGCCTATGTCACTTTAGAGCCCTGCAGCCATTATGGCCGCACGCCGCCCTGCGCCTTGGCGCTGATCAATATTGGCGTTAAACGTGTGGTGGTCGCGGTGGAAGATCCTAATCCGCAAGTAGGTGGTCGTGGCATTCAAATGCTGCGCGATGCCGGTATTGAAGTGGATGTGGGATTACATCGCGATGAAGCCTATGCCTTGAATTTAGGCTTTATGAAGCGCATGGAATCGGGTTTACCCAGAGTTACAGTCAAATTGGCTGCGAGTCTCGATGGTAAAACTGCGCTGTCTAACGGTGTGTCTAAATGGATAACTGGTCCAGAATCTCGCCGCGACGTGCAGCGATTACGTTTACGTTCTTGTGCGCTGATCACAGGGATTGAAACCGTATTAGCCGATGTTCCCTCGCTCAATGTGCGTTATCAGGAACTTGGCAGCTTAAAAGACAGTGTAACCGAGGCGCAATTACTACAGCCATTAAGAGTCATACTCGACAGCCGCGCCCGTTTGCCGTTATCGGCCGCCTGCTTAGCTATCGTATCGCCGATACTCTTGGTCTCGACCGTGGCTTATCCCGCAGAGTTTCAAGCACAATTGCCTTCCCATGTGAGTTGCCTCGTGTTACCTGCAATTGCAGGTCGCGTCTCATTGCCTGAACTATTAAGCTATTTAGGCCAAAGCTGTAATCACGTGTTGGTGGAAGCGGGTGCAACCTTAGCGGGCGCATTTTTAGCGCAGGGGCTTGCCGATGAGTTAGTGCTGTACCAAGCGATGAAAATCCTCGGTGGGTATGGGCGTAATCTGCTGCAATTGCCCGATTATCAAACCATGGCGCACATTCCTGCACTAACTTTGGTAGATGAGCGCAAATTAGGGCCAGATACCCGTTTAACTTTGAGCGTTAAGCTTGATAGTTCTTTATTTAATTAAGTGAGTTAACCATGTTTACTGGGATTATTGAAGCCGTTGGCACCCTGCGAAAACTGGAGCGTAAAGGCGACGATATTCGCCTTACCGTCGCGAGCGGCAAACTGGATTTAAACGATGTGCGTTTAGGCGACAGCATTGCCACTAACGGTGTGTGCTTAACGGTTGTGCAGCAATTAGCCGACGGTTATGTGGCTGATGTCTCTGCCGAAACCGTGAGTCTAACCGGCTTTGCTCACTACAAAGTGGGCACTAAGGTGAATCTTGAAAAGGCCGTCACCCCAACCACACGCTTAGGCGGCCACATGGTCAGTGGCCATGTGGACGGTATGGCAACGGTTGAGCAACGCTTAGTGCGTGGTCAAGCCATTGAATTTTGGTTAGCCGCACCCGTAGAGCTTGGGCGTTATATTGCCCATAAAGGTTCCATCACCATTGATGGTGTGAGTCTGACGGTTAACGAAGTGGACGGCAGTCGATTCCGCTTGACCATAGTGCCGCATACCGCAGGGGAAACCACGTTAATCGACCTGCAAGCGGGCGATAAGGTGAATATCGAAGTGGATTTAATCGCCCGTTATCTTGAACGTTTGATGAATTATGATGGCAAAGACAGCAAGAGCGGTGGCGTCACCATGGAAATGTTAGCCCGTGCCGGCTTTGTGCGTTAGTGCACAGGAGCAGATTATTTAACTTAAGCTTATCGGCAGCTTAGGTTATTTAGGTATAGAATTTCATAATAACAGCAAAATCATAAGGTCCTACAATGGCGCTGCACAGTATAGAAGAGATCATCGAAGATATTCGTCAAGGCAAAATGGTTATTTTGATGGATGACGAAGACAGAGAAAACGAAGGTGATTTGATCATGGCGGCCGAAATGGTCACGCCAGAAGCGATTAACTTTATGGCTAAATATGGCCGTGGACTTATTTGCCAGACCATGACTAAAGCCCGTTGCCAGCAGTTAAACCTGCCTTTAATGGTGACGAATAATAACGCCCAGTTCTCGACTAACTTTACGGTTTCTATTGAAGCGGCGGAGGGTGTGACTACCGGTATTTCGGCCCACGATCGCGCTGTAACGGTGAAAGCGGCTGTGGCTAAAGAGGCTAAAGCGTCTGATTTAGTGCAACCAGGGCACATCTTCCCGCTAATGGCACAGGATGGCGGCGTATTAACCCGCGCAGGCCACACTGAAGCAGGCTGTGATTTAGCCCGTCTTGCGGGACTTGAGCCATCGGGCGTTATCGTTGAGATTTTGAACGAAGACGGCACTATGGCACGTCGCCCAGATTTGGAGATTTTCTCCGAGTTGCATGGCATCAAAATCGGCACTATCGCGGCTTTAATCGAGTATCGCAACACCAAAGAAACCACGGTTGTGCGTGAAGCGAAATGCAAATTACCGACCCGTTTCGGTGAGTTCGACATGGTGACCTTCAGAGACACTATCGACAATCAACTGCACTTTGCCTTAGTCAAAGGTGAGGTGAAAGAAGATTGTTTGGTGCGCGTGCATTTGCAAAATACCTTCAACGATTTACTCCACTCAGAGCGCGATCAGCAACGCAGCTGGCCACTCGAAAAGGCGATGGAGCGTATTTCTGCAGAAGGTGGTGTATTGGTTTTACTCGGGAATCAAGAACACCCCTGTGAAATCCTCTCTAAGGTGAAAGCCTTTGAAGCCGAAGATCAAGGCCAAGCGCCTGCTTCTGCAAAATGGCAGGGGACATCGCGCCGAGTGGGTGTGGGTTCGCAAATCCTCGCTAGCCTTGGCGTGACTAAGATGCGTCTGCTCAGCTCGCCTAAACGCTACCATTCACTTTCAGGCTTTGGCCTTGAAGTGACTGAGTATGTGGCGGACTGAAACCCAAAGTTACACTGAAGTAAAATTAACAATTTCTGATAATTTGCATAGGGCTCTGGGCAATTGGCTGTGATATCATGTCGCCACTTTTCGCCCCGAGCTGGGTGCTTTAGCTAAATTAGGTAAGATAATGAACGTAGTTCAAGGTAATATCGAAGCGAAAAATGCCAAAGTTGCGATTGTAATTTCGCGTTTCAACAGCTTTTTAGTTGAGAGCTTGCTTGAAGGTGCACTTGACACGCTGAAACGTTTTGGCCAAGTCAGCGACGACAATATCACTGTTGTCCGTGTACCAGGTGCGGTTGAGTTGCCGCTAGCTGCGCGTCGCGTAGCTGCCAGTGGTAAATTCGACGGTATTATCGCATTAGGTGCGGTGATCCGTGGTGGTACTCCTCATTTTGATTTTGTTGCAGGCGAATGTAATAAAGGTCTAGCTCAAGTTGCTTTAGAATTTGATCTGCCTGTTGCTTTCGGTGTTTTGACCACTGATACCATTGAACAAGCGATTGAACGTTCAGGTACCAAAGCGGGTAACAAAGGCGGCGAAGCTGCTCTAAGCCTGCTTGAAATGGTCAATGTTCTGCAAGAACTTGAACAACAGTTGTTATAGTAGGAAAAATAATGAAGCCTTCTGAGCGCCGCAAGGCCCGCCGTTTAGCCGTTCAAGCCATCTATTCATGGCAACTAAGCGGGAATAATATTGCCGATGTCGAGCATGAGTTTTTAACTGAACAAAGTCTCGACGGTGTTGATGTAGCTTATTTTCGTGAGCTATTTTCAGGCGTTGCAACGAAGAAAACCCAATTGGATGAGCTGATCATCCCGCATCTGGAACGCCCGATTGATGAAGTGTCTCCAGTAGAGAAAGCCATAGTTCGTTTAGCGACCTATGAGCTGACTTTCCGTAAAGATGTGCCATACAAGGTCGCGATTAACGAAGCGATTGAGTTGGCAAAAGCTTTCGGTGCGGACGAGAGTCATAAGTTTGTGAACGGACTGCTCGACAAACTGGTTGCACGCAAGTAATAAAGACAAACGGTATCTTAGGATACCGTTTTTCATTGCTAACAAAGGTGGCCGATGTAAGTCGTGCCAAACTGTACAGTGAAAGAATTCCAATTAATTGAATGTTATTTTAGCAACCGCGGCCCCACTCGCCGTGATGTGAAGCTTGGCATCGGTGACGATTGCGCTTTAGTGCAACCCGCAGAAAACAAGTCGATCGCTATCTCCTGTGACACCTTAGTCGAAAATGTCCATTTCTTCCCCGATATGCCTCCCGCTGCCTTAGGTTACAAAGCTTTAGCGGTAAATTTATCTGATCTGGCTGCCATGGGCGCTGAACCCGCGTGGATGACGCTTGCCTTAACTCTACCCGAAGTCGATGAGACTTGGCTCAGTGGTTTTAGTGAAGGCTTGTTTGAAGCGGCCGATTACTATGGCATCGCCTTAATTGGCGGCGATACGACTCGTGGTCCACGGGCGATTAGCATCACAGTGCACGGCCAAGTCCCACAGGGTAAGGCACTCACGCGTCATGGTGCTAAAGCGGGTGATTGGATTTATGTCACGGGCACGCTCGGAGATTCGGCCTTAGGTCTGGATATCATTCGCGGCGCGCAACAGGCTAGAGCCGAGCATAAAGAATTCCTGATCAATCGCCATTATCGTCCAACACCAAGAGTCTTAGCGGGCCAAGCTTTACGTTCGCTTGCCTCCAGTGCTATCGACCTTTCCGACGGGTTTATCTCGGATATCGGTCATGTGCTTAAGGCTTCGGCAGTTGGTGCGGTTGTCGATGTTAATTGCATCCCGCTTTCACGGGCGATGCAAGATACCGTCAGCGAGGAGCATGCCTTAGGTTATGCGCTTACGGGGGGCGAAGATTATGAACTGCTGTTCACCGTTCCTGAAGCGCAAAAAGGTGCGCTTGAGACAGCGTTGAGCCATGCAGGAGCAAAGTTTGTTCGCGTTGGACAAATTTGTGCAGGCAGTAAGCTCAAGTTGCAACTCAATGGTGAGCCGTTTACACCACCGTATCACGGTTTCGAGCACTTTTAAGCGAAGAGCATGTTAATGAAATGGTTGTCAAAGGATCAGGTGCTAACGCGCCTGTCATTAAAAAATCCTGTCCACTTTTTGGCACTCGGTTTTGGTAGCGGACTCGCCGCTAAAGCGCCTGGTACTTTCGGTACCTTAGCAGCCATTCCCCTCTATTTATTGATGGCGCCATTACCGCTCACTTGGTATATCGGCTTAACCTTATTGAGCGCATTTGCGGGATTTTATATCTGCGGTAAAGCCGCTCAAGATATGGGGGTACACGATCACGGTGCGATTGTGTGGGATGAAGTGGTTGGGCTACTGATCACTATGATAGCGGCACCAGCAGGTTGGGGTTGGTTGTTAGTCGGCTTTGGTCTATTTCGCTTTTTCGACATCATCAAACCTTGGCCTATTCGATGGCTCGATGCCAAAGTTCATGGTGGTTTTGGCATTATGATTGACGATGTGTTAGCGGGCGTGTTTTCGTTTATTTGTCTGCAAGGGCTAGTCTGGTGTTTTAGCTAACATTATCGCTAACCCGACATGTTAGTTAGCATGGCCAACAACTAACCCTTAGTTTTTGATATAGCCCCTTAGCTTGTGATATAGAGTGTGTAGATTCAAGCGTTTAGCGACCTCATTCGTTATCTGATCCATACTACTATTGCAGCAGTTCCCTTGCGTTCGCGAGGGTATTGCTGGTGATAGTATCGCCACCTAACAGTCTTGCAAGCTCTTGGATACGCTGCTCACGATCGAGCGATTTCATTGTGGTCTCAGTACTGCCTGCCTTATTAAATTTATCGACAAACATGTGTTGATGACCATTGCCCGCAACTTGCGGCAAGTGAGTCACGCACAGTACTTGGGTCGATTCCCCTAAGCTGCGTAACATGCGGCCCACTACTGCTGCGGTGGGGCCGGAAATCCCGACATCCACCTCATCGAAAATTAATGTCGGTGTGGCAACTTTCTTCGCGGTAATCACTTGGATCCCTAGCCCTATCCGTGAGAGCTCACCGCCAGACGCGACTTTCGAAATCGGTTGCAAAGGTTGGCCAGGGTTAGTGGTTACCATAAATTCGATATTGTCACTGCCATTGGCTGACATTTGCTCGGGGTGGAAATTGACTTCGATCGTAAATTTACCCTTAGGCATATTCAGTTCGTGGATTGACTGAGTCACCAGTTTGTCGAGTTCTTTAGCATAGCGGGCTCGGCTTTGGCTGAGCTTTTGCGCATTGCTAAGATAAGCGGCTCTACTTGCCTCGACTTGAAGCTGAATTTCTTCAAGTTTACTTTCATCACTGTCTAAGGTGCTTAGCTCAGCCTTTAATGCTAAATGATGCTCGGCCAGTTTATTCGGGCTAACATGATGCTTACGCGCCAGTTGCATGGCTTTTGATAGCCGTTCTTCTAAATAGGCAAAATGGGTCGGATCGAGTTCAAGCTTACTCAAATAGTGCTGCAATTCGCCGGCACTTTCTTGCACTTGGATTAAGGCATCATTGAGCATAGTGTTGATATTGCTTAATGCAGGATCGTAGCTTTGCAGATCTTCGGCGAGGGAAACGACTCGATTGAGCAGCGACTCTATATTGTTCTCTTCGCCCTCTGTGAGTATATCTAAGCTCGCCTGACAGGTATCAATCAACTCAGTGCCATTGGCCAGACGTTTGTGCTCTTGCTCAATCTCATCGAACTCATCAACTTTAAGATCAAACTCATCGAGTTCTTCTACTTGATATTGTACTAATTGCTTACGGGCAATACGTTCATGCTGGGAGGCTTCGAGTTGCTTTAGATCGGCCTCAATTTGCTTGCAGCGTTGAAAGCTAGCGGCAACCGTATCGATAAGCAATCTGTGGTTGGCATAACTGTCGAGCAGGGTGAGTTGATGTTCACTTTTTAACATTGCATGGTGGGCATGTTGGCCGTGAATACCAATAAGCAACTGACCCAGTAATTTTAGCTGCGTCAGCGGCACTGGATTACCATTGATGTAGGCGCGTGAACGGCCATCGCTACCAATAGTCCGACGTAGAATGCACTCATCATCGAGTTCAAGATCGTTATCTTCTAACCAACGTTTTGCCAGTGGAATATCATCCAAGGAAAAGCGGGCGCTGACCTCGGTTTTATTGGCTCCGGGACGAACACTGCTGGCATCGGCGCGATTGCCTAGGCATAGGCCTAGCGCATCGATGGCAATCGATTTACCCGCACCGGTTTCACCTGTGATGCTGGTCATACCGGGGCGAAAATCCAGTTCTAAAAAACGGACGATAGCGAAGTTATTAATGCTGAGTTGGCAAAGCATAGTGAATTCCTGTCGAAAAACATACCAAACCACTGTATTGATAAACAGTATATACTGATTTTATATACAGTAAAGTGGCTTGGGTAAATAATCGGCATTATTGGTAGTAAATATTTTTAATTAACTGATTATGCATAGGTTCTTACTAAGCTTTCTAAGATAGGTAAACTGAAGAAAGTGACTAAGGTGCCAAATAGAATGCCTTGAGCACTGGTTGAAGCCTGAGTGTTATAACGCTGGGCGAGTAAGTACACGCTAGCCGCGGTGGGCAGTGCGCTCAAGATCACGCCCATGATCAGGTAGTCACCACTTACGCCAAAACGGTTAAGCATAAAGTAGACGAGTGCCGGTTGGATAGCCAGCTTGAAGAGGTTGATAAGGCTCAGTTCGATAAAATTCTTGGGGCTAAATACGCTGCTATCTTTCTGGTAGCGCATCGCTTTGGCGAGTACCATGCCGATAGCAAATAGGGCGCAGGGGCTTGAGGTATTGCCTATTTGCTGGATCATTAGCGCCAGCCCTGACGGCAGTTTTATCTCTAGCGCCGAAATGCCGACGCCAATTAAGCTACCAATAACGATAGGGTTTTTACCGACCGCCATCGCCATTATGACTAAGGCGTGGTGTTGTCTTTGGGTGTTAGTGGCCAGTTCCATCGAGACTAAGGCGACGGCAAACATCAGCACGGATAATAAGCTGGCAATCGCGGCGGCGACTAACGCACTTTGCTGCTGCGGAAAGAGGATGATGAGCAGTGGAATACCAATAAATGCCGTATTACCAAAGGTGGCATTGAGGGCTCGAATAGCGGCAACCGCATGCTGTTTAGGGTTAGCGATCAGCGATAGCCCAAGGCAGACAAGATAAGTGATTACCATAGCTGTGCTGTAGCCCGCAATAAATCCCCATTGCAAAATCTCGTCAATCGGCTGCTGGGCGAGGGCGATAAGCATGATTGCAGGGAACGCAATATAGTAGACATATTGGTTTAGCACTTGATCCGTATCGACGGGCAAGAGTTTTAGTTTTTGCACAAGTGTGCCGAGCAACATGATCCCGAAGACGGCAAACAGAGGGGTTAAAATGGTCATTTCCCTCACTCATCCTTACGATTAAATTTGAATAAACTCGCCCACCGTCGTCATTTTACTGTCGCTATGATTCTTGGTGGCCAGAGTTACAGCACTTGCTTCTTTTTATGTCACTTTAGAGCCAGATTTAGCGCCAGCGCAGTAAAACTCGCCACAAAATAACATACCATTTCAATCTAAGGCTATTGCGCTATGGTCGTATAAGTGAATAATTCAATGTTTAAAACACAATCACTTAGTGAATTTAGCGTTTTAACGTCAATACCCAATATGTGAAATTAGGATATGCAATGAGTGATGATTTAGGCGCTGAACTACAACTTGTCTATCTTTTTGTGCATTTAGTCAATGCGGGCAGTTTTTCGCAGGCGGCGAAGGAGCTCGATATGCCCATCGCCACTGTGAGCCGCAAGTTAGCGAAGTTGGAAGAGAAGCTCGATAAACAGCTCTTTATGCGCAGCACCCGTAAGTTGCGACTGACAGAGGAAGGGCTGGCGCTCTTTCAACGCTACCAGAGTGTGGTTGCTCAATTTGATGAACTAAGTGGTTTAGGCAGTGATAAACCCGAGGGGACCTTGCGCATCGCCGCGCCGATTTCGATTATTTCCATTGTGTTTATTCAGGCATTGAATGAGTTTGGCCGTTTGTATCCTGATATCCGTTTGCACATTTCCCAGAGTAATGAGTTAGTCGATTTGATTGACAAAGGCATAGATGTGGCGATTGTTGGCGGGGCTCAGCCTGATTCTTCTTGGGTGTCGAGTACCTTAGGCGAGCTCGACTATTGCCTGTTTGCCACGCCAGAATATTTGGCTCAGGCACCTAAACTTGAGCATCCCGATGATCTTGAAGCCCATCAACTGATAAAAGTCTGGCCGCTGTTTAATTGGCATTTAAAGCATCCAAGCGGCGAGTCTTTTTATTTTAATGGCCCGACTAAGCTCACCCTCACGGATTTACACGGAGCGATTCAGGCGACCTTAGGCCATGGCGGGATCTTGTATGGTCCTGAACTATTTGTAAAACAGCAGATTAAAGAGGGAAAACTTAAAGTATTACTGCCGGAATGGATTGGCGAACAGAGGCGAATTTCGATTTTATATCATCAGCGCAGCCAGCAGCCGCTAAAGGTAAGAGTCTTTATTGAGTTTATGCAGTCAAAGGCGCCAGAGTTATTCTCTATGCGTTGATTTAACGAGGGGAACTGATTTTTAGCGTCTTTTAGGTTTTACGGTGTTTTTGCTCATAGTATTTTGCGTTTGTTTTGCGTCTTGCAGGCTGGAGCGTGTCGCGGGCAGTATGCCGAGTTCTAAGAAGTATCCCACTAAACGCCGCAGTTCGAATAAAGAACCGATACGCTGTTGATCTTTGATGGTCAGTTTCCAACTGTCGGTTCGTCCTTCGCTATTGGTTAAGACAAATCCTTGATAAACAATCTTTTTCATTGGAATAACTCAATATTGGCTGATGGAACTTGCTAGCCTTGGTCTTACTCGTTTTGTGGCTTGCATGAAAGTGATTGCAGTCGAGACTAGAGGCTTATTGTTTAGAAACATTGTTTAGAAATAAGGGTGCTTGAGTAACCCCAAGCACCCCCATCAATTAAGCGACGCTGATACCGATATTTGATACGCCAGCTTCGATAATGTCTTTGCGTAAACCTTTGACCAGTTCTGCGGTGATCTTCGGATTTTCTTCAATAATTTCCAGCAGAGAATTTTGTAATTCTTTCTCTTCTTCCATGACTTCATGGGCGAAAACGAAATCATCTAACGCTTCATCCACCAAATCGACATCGCTGATCGCTTCGATGTAGTTAGCCACTGTGCTGGATGATAATTTGCTGATATTGACTATATCTTCTTCAATTTTGCCTTGAATCGCACCTAGTAAGGTCGATATGGCGACCACAGCATCCATGGCAGGATAGACGCCATAGGCTTCAAAATCAGCAGGATCTGGGGTGTTATCTTCCAGGCGTTGCAGATGCACATCGACATTGAATTTGAGCTTGGAGTCGTACTGGGATTGCCACAATAGTTCTAATGCGGTACTCAACACAGTAGGATCGCCAAACTCACAGACTTCGGAAAACAGTTGATAGTTGGGCAACATACGTTGGCAAAGTGCAGTGGCAAAGAGTTGTTTTTGTGGCAGTGTTAACGCCTTGAGACGTTTAAAGAAGCCCGTTTTTTTGGTCATCTGTTATTTCCGCTGATAGCTGTGATATCACTTGATTTGCCGCAGATTCTACCTTAGTTAACTCATCAAGTAACTCTAGTATTTCGGGTTCGAGATCTTCAACCGATGTTTCACGTTTTAGTGCCGATTCAATTTCTTGGCATAATCTTTGGGTTGTTGGCACGCCGCAGTAGCAGCTCGCACCATGCAGCTTATGGATAGTACTGAGCATGACAGGGTGATCGTTTTGACTTAGCGCCGTTTGAATCGTCGCCACGGTTTGCGGCAATGAGTCGAGCAACATTCTGAGCATATCTAAGGCGAGATCGGCCTTGTGATTGGCTTGGGTTAAGCATAAATCCCAGTTCAGCGTATGCAGGTCAAAATGGGTGAACTTAGGTCGAGTGATCCAGCGATGAATAATATCTTTGAGCGCCGCTTCATCAATAGGTTTAGGTAAATATCCATCCATACCACTGCCTAAAATCAGTTCGCGTTCTTCGGCAATGGCATGGGCTGTTACGGCAATTATCGGCGTGTTGCGGTTCATCGAGCCTTGGCGAATTTGCTTCGTGGCACTAATGCCATCTGTGCCAGGCATTTGAATATCCATAAAGATCAAGTCGAAGGTGCGAGTCTTCGCCTGTTTAACTGCCTCATCACCACTGTTGACGGCAACCACAGTCGTCACTAATTCGCTGAGTAAAGTATCAATCAGTTTTAAGTTGGCAAAGTTATCATCTACCGCGAGCACAGTTAAAGATTGGCGCGCAACCGGCGTTGATATTGTCGCAGGGGCTATGATGTCGTACTCCATCGGTGGATAGAGTAAGTTGCGCGCAAGCTGATGCTCACTGACTGGCAGAGACAACACCACATCGGCATTCGGGCGAATAAATTGGGTTAAGGCATCCTGTTCTTGGCAATCGTATAGCACGATAAGGCAATCTGTTTTGGTCTTCGCTAAGTTTAGTGTACTCACCAGTTGTGCTGAATCGCTAAACCCATGGCAACTCAAGAGAACATAGTCGTATGGCGCTTCAGCCGTGGTGAGCGTAGTCAACAAGCTTGGGATATGCTGATGATGGGTGACTTTTGTATCCCATTGATTCAATTGGCGGCTCAAGACAGCATGAGTCAGCACTCGCGGTTCGTAAAACAGTATAGTTTTGTCTTTGAGTTTTTCGAGCGGCAGTGAGTCACCGATTTGGAATTGACCTAAGCCGAGCGGCAAACTGAACCAGAAGTTTGAGCCTTTTTCTGGGGATGAAGTAAAGCCGATTTGGCCGCCCATTTGATTCACTAAACGTTTAGTGATCACTAAACCTAAGCCAGTGCCACCAAAGCGGCGCGAAATCGACGAATCGGCTTGGCCAAAGGCTTGAAATAAAAAGTCCTGCTGGCTTTCATCGATGCCGATACCTGTGTCGACCACATCACAGCGCAGTACCACTTGTTCATCCGATTGGCTCTGCAGTTCGATTTTGACCATCACGCTGCCAGAGTCAGTGAATTTAATCGCGTTACCAACCAAGTTATTGATGATTTGGCATACGCGCATGGCATCGCCATTGACATTGTCGGGCACGTTGGGGGCGATATCGACGACGAGTTCTAGGCCTTTGGCCTGGGCGCTGCCCGAGATCAAGGTAATCGTATCGCTTATGGTTTCCCTAAGGCCGAAGGGCATGTTTTCTAACACCATTTTACCGGCTTCGAGTTTAGAAAAATCGAGAATGTCGTTGATGATACCCAGCAGGTTAGTGGCGCTGCGTTCTATAGTCTTGATGTAATCCACTTGGCTCGAATGCAATGGTGTTTTGACTAATTGCCGCGCAAAACCGATAACGCCATTGAGCGGCGTACGTAACTCGTGGGACATATTCGCTAAGAATTCAGATTTAATTCGGCTGGCTTCTAGGGCGCGTTTTTTAGCTAAATCCAGCTCGACGTTTTGGATTTCAATCTGCTCTAAGGTTTCCCGCAGATCCGACGTTGCTTGGTCGATATTTTGCTGCATCTCATCATGGTATTCCGATAGCGACCCCGCCATGGCATTGATGCCGCGTTTGAGTAAGTCCAGCTCACCAATCAAGTTGCCATCTAAGCGGGCGTCTAATTTACCTTCACGGATTTTAGCGACGACGCGCACCATTTCAGTAATGGGCTGAGTGACGTTTTTCACTAGCCGGAAAGTAAATAGCAGGTTTAACTGCACGCCGATCAACACGATAATAAAGGCGGCGACTGCGGCTCTATGCTGCTCTAACAAGGCGCGTTCTTTATTGATTATTATCGAGATATAACCTAAAAGATGACCATCGTCTGTCTGGATATCGTAATTAGCGGGAGCAGCAATGGGGCCTGTGGCAAAAATGGGCGTCCGTAAAATAAGGCTGTCGTCCACATGTTCAATTTCGGTTTTATGCAGCGTGTTGAGGGCTTCTTTGTAGCGCATAATCTCAAAGTCTTTGTGATAGTGGGAGGTCACAAAGAGTTGATTATTGGCATCGAAAATCGCGATGGATTTTACTAAGGTGGATTTGTTGAGCTGTGCCGCCGCGAGTAAGCGTTTGGTCGCCTCGCGATCATTCGCCACTAAGCCGATCTCACTGGCAATCGACAGCGGCTCGATAATATTGCTGCCCTGTTCGACGAGCGTATCTTCGAGCTCATAAAAACGGTTTATGGTAAAGTAGCTGCCTAGAAGGATACCGACCAAGATTGTTGGCGCAAGCGCCAGCACAAGAACCCAAGAACGTAGGCTGTATTTGGTCATGTTGTTGACAGGGTTCATAGCAGCGGCGGTGTTTCCTGTGACAGAGACTAAGATAATTTTATAAGACTGCCAGAAAGAGGGCGGTCTTTGCCAGTATTTTATTGATTTAGAGGCCGAAATGGCGCAATTTTTTAAAGCAAAACCAAATAGTTCCAAACAGTTGTCGGCTAAGTTATCACTGAGCGTAGAACAGCTCGATCACTTAGGGGCTGGTATAGCACAACATCAAGGTAAAGTCGTGTTTATCCCTGGCGCTTTGCCCGATGAAACCGTAACGGTACAGCTCACCGAGCAAAAGAAAAATTATGCCCGTGCCAAGTTGATTAAAGTCGATTCATCAAGTCCTGAGCGCGTTGAGCCAGAGTGTCCACACTACCACACCTGCGGCGGCTGCGACTTACAGCATATGTCATTATCGGGTCAGCGTGAGCATAAAGAAGCCGCGTTGCTGGATATTATGGCTAAGTTTGCTGGCACTGAAGGCGGTGCTTTATCACCCGCACTCACGGGTGAAGGTTGGCATTATCGTCGCCGAGCCCGTCTTGCAACTTTATTTGATAAAAATACCAAACATTTAAGCTTGGGTTTTCGTGCCGCTAGTAGCAGCAATGTGGTGCCAATCAGTCAATGTCTGGTGTTAGCTAAGCCGTTATCGGACTTGATCGTACCCTTTGCTAAGTTGCTGAACCAATTGTCGGCTAAAGCCAGCTTAGGCCATCTTGAGTTAATTGCCGCCGATAATGGTCATTTCGCCGTGCTGCGGATCACTAAGGCGCTAAACGATAAAGATTTCGCTAAGTTGTCAGTCTTTGCTGAGCTGCATCAGATCCATATTTGTCTGCAGGACAACGAAGGGCAATTCCAAGGCGTCGGCGCCAAGTTAGTGTTACCTGTTTATCAACTGTTAGATGAAAATGCGCAGTCGGATGCGGTGAGCTTAAGTTTCACACCAGGTAACTTTGTGCAAGTGAACGGACAGATTAACAAGGCCATGGTCGCTCAAGCGATGGATTGGTTAGCGCCAGCGCCAGATGAGCGCATTTTGGATTTGTTCTGCGGCATGGGTAATTTCAGTTTGCCCTTAGCGAAAATGGGCGCGGATGTGATTGGCGTCGAAGGGGTTGCCGAAATGGTGACTCAGGCACGGGTGAACGCGAAAGCTAACAATCTGGATAAACTGACCTTTTACCACGGCGATTTAAGTGCGGATTTATCCCTTGAGCCTTGGATGGGCAAGATTGATAAATTACTGCTCGATCCCGCTCGTGCGGGGACATTTGAAAGCTTGCAATGGCTGAAGAAAATGAAGCCGCGCAAAGTCGTGTATGTTTCGTGTAATCCTGCGAGCTTGGCTCGCGATAGCGCTGTACTGTTAGAGCGCGGTTACCGATTACAGCAATTGGGACTTATCGACATGTTCCCACAAACACACCATATCGAAGCCATGGCACTGTTTGAATTAACCAAGTAATTTGCGCTGGCAAAGTAAGCAAAGCGTTTGAATAACGTAAAAAATGTGATTATTACGTCGGTTGGGTTTGACAAGTTCGCGCCAATGCTGAAGATAGGAGAGCTGAAGTGGTGCCCACTTTCTCTCTGAGCACGGATAAGGAAATAAATTAGATGGTCTCTGTTCGCGAAGCGCACTTTAATGATCCCGATTTTCACTTAGAAGATTGGGTAGCTCGCTATGTTGGTCATGCCGATGAAGCGCAGATGCTGCTCTCCTTGATAGGGCAGATTGACGCCTTACCCGCCAAGAGTCCTGCGGCGAAGAGAGAACTGCTCGAACGTGCTCGAGAGATGATTGAAATCCTCGCACCACTAAACATGGATATTGAAACCCTGCAGGCGGCAATTTTGTTTGTGGTGCTCGATGCTGGGTTACTGACCGAAGAAGCCATCCAAGAAAAATTTGGTGAGCCGCTGGCGCGTTTAGTCGCGAGTGTCGTGACCATGAACGCGATTGGCGCCTTGAAAATCAATCCTAATAGCCGCTCAACCGAGCCGCAAATCGACAATATCCGCCGCATGTTATTGGCTATGGTCGAAGATGTGCGCGCCGTGGTCATCAAACTGGCCGAGCGTGTGTGTTTGCTACGGGCGGTGAAAAATGCCGACGAAGAAACTCGCGTGCTGCTGGCCCGTGAAATTGCCGATATTTACGCGCCGCTGGCTAACCGTTTGGGTATTGGTCAATTAAAGTGGGAGCTGGAAGATATTTCTTTTCGCTATCTGCATCCTGATACCTATAAAGACATTGCTAAGCAATTAGATGGCAAACGACTGGATCGTGAAGTTTTTATCGACAAGTTTGTCAGTCAGTTGCAACAAAGATTAGATGAAGATCAAATTCGCGCTAAGGTCTACGGCCGGCCGAAACATATCTACAGTATTTGGCGCAAGATGAAGGGCAAGCACCTTAAATTTGATGAGTTGTTTGACGTGCGCGCCGTGCGTATCGTGACTGAACGTCTGCAGGATTGTTATGGCGCGTTAGGTGTGGTGCATACGCTTTGGCACCATATTCCTCGGGAATTTGACGACTATGTCGCTAACCCAAAACCTAACGGTTATCAATCGATTCATACGGTGGTGGTGGGGCCTGAGGGCAAAACCGTTGAAATTCAAATTCGTACCCAAGACATGCATGAAGATGCAGAGCTGGGTGTGGCCGCCCACTGGAAATACAAAGAAGGCAATCATTCCGGTAAGCAAAGCGGCTACGAAGAAAAAATTAACTGGCTGCGTAAAATTCTGCAATGGCAGGAAGACGTGGTCGAAAGTGGCAACTTGGTCGAAGAAGTGCGCAGCCAAGTGTTTGAAGATAGAGTCTATGTGTTCACCCCTAGCGGTGAAGTTGTCGACTTGCCACTGGGCTCAACCGTGCTCGACTTTGCCTATTACATTCACTCTCAAGTGGGGCATAAATGTATTGGTGCTAAGGTCGATGGCCGTATTGTGCCGTTCACCTATCAGGTTGAAACGGGTGAGCGAATCGAAATCATCACCTCGAAACAGCCCAACCCTAAGCGTGACTGGCTTAACCCTAACTTAGGTTATATCCGTACCTCGCGGGCGCGTTCGAAAATCCAGCATTGGTTTAAGCAGCAGGACAGAGACAAGAATATTGTCGCCGGCAAAGAAATGCTCGAATCTGAACTGGCGCGGGTGAGCCTTAAAATTAAAGACGCGGCCATTGCGGTCGAGCGCTTTAATATGGCGAGCATGGATGACTTACTGGCGGCCATTGGCGGCGGTGATGTGCGTCTGCATCAAGTGGTTAACCATATTCAAAGCCGTCTGCGACTCGACGAAGTGTCAGAAGAAGATGCCGTCGAAGAGTTAGTTAAGAAAGGCCAACATAAGCCGACCTCCAGTGGCCGTGGTCAGGTTGAAGTCAACGGTGTGGGTAACTTGCTTAACCATATCGCCCGTTGTTGCCAGCCCGTTCCCGGGGATGAGATTTTAGGTTTTATCACTAAGGGCCGCGGTATTTCTGTGCATCGCGCTGATTGTGAACAAGTTAAAGAGTTAATGCGGGTTCACCCAGAGCGTGGCGTTGATGTGGTCTGGGGCGAAAATTACTCCGGCGGTTATCGGATGCGTTTACGGGTATTAGCCCACGATCGCAGTGGTTTATTGCGCGACTTAACCTCAGTGCTGGCTGCTGAAAAATCCAATGTACTGGCCATGAGTTCGTCATCGGACACTAAAAATCAGACCGCCGCGATTGAGTTGGAACTGGAGCTTTATAACCTCGATGGTTTATCGCGGGTGTTATCTAAACTGACCCAAGTCGATAGCGTGATTGAGGCAAGACGACTTTAAGGCTTGTAACGCCTTTCGAAGCGAATAGCCTCGAAATCTCTAGCAATATAAAAGATACATAGAAGGCATCTAGAAGCTAGAAAGAAAGTAATCAAGGATTGGGGCGGCAAGGCGAATTTCGCTGGCCGCCTTTTTTATTTGGTTTTTATGGAAATTGAGCGGGATTACCAGTCAATTTAGTCTTTGTATGCTTAGCTGTTGCTGCAAGCCATTCATAATGGCTTGCCATGGCATTTGCTCCCCGACTCGCAGCAAGTCCTATATGGACACCTCGAATAGATCAACCACTTTTTGAGTAACAGAAAGTAATACTGCGTACGTATATCCGACCTGTTTGTGAGAATCTTTGTTCTCTGGCCTTAATGAGAACCGCGCCTTTGCTGCTTATCGTCCTTTCGGAGTCATATGCTCCTTGTACTCTCTCAGCATCTGCAAAGGCCGGTATTACCTGTTACTTCATTATCTGTAGTCGTGTTTTTGGGGTGAGTTTAATACT
>NZ_JAKKRY010000045.1:0-516 GCF_025653795.1 Shewanella sp. SM73 | reverse complement strand
CAGTTGGCGGCGGGCTCAAAGCTGTAGGTGCCGTTGGCATTGACCGTCAGGGTGCCTTGGCCGGCGATCACGTAGGCGGTGCCCAGGGTGAACGGACCGGTTTGTCCGGCGACGCTGAAGCTCTGAATGCTGAGCGGGCCATCGACACTGGTGGTGCCGGTGAGCAAGGAGCCATTGGTGACGCCACTGTCTTCAGCCACGGTCAGGGTTTCATCGGCATCGGTGAAGCCATCGGTGACAGGGGTCACACCGATGTTCAAGGTCGARGTGTCCGTGCTGACGCCGTCGGTGACGGTGTAGGTGACAACCGGGAAGTTGCCGTTCCAGTTGGCGGCGGGCTCAAAGCTGTAGGTGCCGTTGGCATTGACCGTCAGGGTGCCTTGGCCGGCGATCACGTAGGCGGTGCCCAGGGTGAACGGACCGGTTTGTCCGGCGACGCTGAAGCTCTGAATGCTGAGCGGGCCATCGACACTGGTGGTGCCGGTGAGCAAGGAGCCATTGGTGACGCCACTGTCT
>NZ_JAKKRY010000044.1:0-548 GCF_025653795.1 Shewanella sp. SM73 | reverse complement strand
GCCGTGGGCGTTGGATGATTGAAGGGAGCTGCTCCTAGTACGAGAGGACCGGAGTGGACGAACCGCTGGTGTTCGGGTTGTCATGCCAATGGCATTGCCCGGTAGCTACGTTCGGAATCGATAACCGCTGAAAGCATCTAAGCGGGAAGCGAGCCCTAAGATGAGTCATCCCTAGGAATTTAATTCCTCTAAAGAGCCGTTCGAGACTAGGACGTTGATAGGCATGGTGTGTAAGCGTTGTGAGGCGTTRAGCTAACATGTACTAATGACTCGAGAGGCTTAACCATACAACCCAGATGGGTTTTACAAAGAAGCCTTAGACAGAATATCGACACTTGATAAAGTTAAAGACTCAACAGAAAATCAGCTTTCCGAATTATTATTAACGTGAGCCAGAGATGGACACGGTAATAAACAGAATTTGCTTGGTGACAATAGCCTTGTGGAACCACCTGATCCCATCCCGAACTCAGAAGTGAAACGCAAACGCGCCGATGGTAGTGTGGGGTCTCCCCATGTGAGAGTAGGTCATCGCCAAGCGCCTAATT
>NZ_JAKKRY010000043.1:0-601 GCF_025653795.1 Shewanella sp. SM73 | reverse complement strand
CCCGAAGGCCTTCTTCACACACGCGGCATGGCTGCATCAGGGTTTCCCCCATTGTGCAATATTCCCCACTGCTGCCTCCCGTAGGAGTCTGGGCCGTGTCTCAGTCCCAGTGTGGCTGATCATCCTCTCAGAACAGCTAGGGATCGTCGCCTTGGTGAGCCATTACCTCACCAACTAGCTAATCCCACCTAGGTTCATCCAATCGCGRAAGGCCCGAAGGTCCCCTCCTTTCCCCCGTAGGGCGTATGCGGTATTAGCAGTCGTTTCCAACTGTTATCCCCCTCGACTGGGCAGATCCCTAGGCATTACTCACCCGTCCGCCGCTCGCCGCCTCAGGAGTAAACTCCCTTGCGCTGCCGCTCGACTTGCATGTGTTAGGCCTGCCGCCAGCGTTCAATCTGAGCCATGATCAAACTCTTCAATTAAAGTTTTGTTGCTTCCGTCTTGCGACTTCAGCGGCTCAATGAATTCTGATTTTTTGTTTCTAACTAAAGAAACAAACTGTACATATTACTATGAACACTCATTGTTACATTGATTTAAATTTTTGACTGCCAACCCGAAGGTTAAGCAGTTTCGATTAACTCAACACCTGTGAGTG
>NZ_JAKKRY010000042.1:0-642 GCF_025653795.1 Shewanella sp. SM73 | reverse complement strand
GCCTTGTTCTTACCAAACAACTCGTTAGTTATTTGCTAGGAACCACTCTCTATAAAATATAGATGGTATCCCCTAGGGGATTCGAACCCCTGTTACCGCCGTGAAAGGGCGGTGTCCTAGGCCTCTAGACGAAGGGGACCCGGACTTATGTTTTAACTCGTAACCGAGCTTTGTAACACATTCACTTCAGTAGGCTAGGAAGCAAATGCCTTGTTCTTACCAAACAACACGTTAGTTATTTGCTAGGAACCACTCTCTATAAAATATAGATGGTATCCCCTAGGGGATTCGAACCCCTGTTACCGCCGTGAAAGGGCGGTGTCCTAGGCCTCTAGACGAAGGGGACCCGGACTTATGATTTAACTCGTAACCGAGTTTTGTAACACATTCACTTCAGTAGGCTAGGAAGCAAATGCCTTGTTCTTACCAAACAACTCGTTAGTTATTTGCTAGGAACCACTCTCTATAAAATATAGATGGTATCCCCTAGGGGATTCGAACCCCTGTTACCGCCGTGAAAGGGCGGTGTCCTAGGCCTCTAGACGAAGGGGACCCGGACTTATGTTTTAACTCGTAACCGAGCTTTGTAACACATTCACTTCAGTAGGCTAGGAAGCAAATGCCTTGTTCTTACCAAACAAC
>NZ_JAKKRY010000041.1:0-668 GCF_025653795.1 Shewanella sp. SM73 | reverse complement strand
AACTCGACTCCATGAAGTCGGAATCGCTAGTAATCGTGGATCAGAATGCCACGGTGAATACGTTCCCGGGCCTTGTACACACCGCCCGTCACACCATGGGAGTGGGCTGCAAAAGAAGTGGGTAGCTTAACCTTCGGGGGGGCGCTCACCACTTTGTGGTTCATGACTGGGGTGAAGTCGTAACAAGGTAGCCCTAGGGGAACCTGGGGCTGGATCACCTCCTTACCTATACGACTAACTTAATGTTTGYTGAGTGTTCACACAGATTGCTTGTTTAKCTTCTCTTAGGAGAAGTCAGAGCKRAAYRYSCCKCTWGCMGGTASRYRTTGTTCTTTAACAATTTGGAAAGCTGATAGTATTTAATTGCATGAGTCTGTCATGTGATTAATTACAAAACGTTTAATGCGCAAGCATTRAACATGAGTTCTCAAACACTTTATTAAGTGTCTTGAATATTCAATAGTAAATTATGCTTAGTGGCATAGTTTACGTCTAAGGCGCGTCCACTTCTTTGGTCAGAAGTGAGACAAGTAAAACCAAGCTGGTCGCAATGCGRCGCAGATGAGTGAAACTCATTTGGGTTGTATGGTTAAGCGACTAAGCGTATACGGTGGATGCCTTGGCAGTCAGAGGCGATGAAGGACGTAGTAACTTGCGAAAAGCGTTGG